>CAZIES010000043.1:0-1151 GCA_964538295.1 uncultured Arcobacter sp.
GTTTAAAGATCATGTAAATGACATAAAACAGGTACTAGAAGATTTTCTTAGTAATAAATCATTATTAGCTAATTATAATAACTTGGAACTATTTGAATTATGTTTTTATGGTGGTTTAGTGCATGGAAATAAAGAAAAGTATGAGAAGTACGAACAACTATTTAATAAAACAGATATTGGTGGAATATTTTTCTATCAATTTTTAAATGTCATTTATAAATACTATGAGGTTATGAAAGTAATTGAATTAACAAATAGTGATTTCATTGAATCAAATAAATTTTAAAATTAGCGAGTTATAGGGCGTTTTAAAAGATAAATAGAATTAATCAACAAAGTCACCAAAATAATAGCCCCACCAATAAATGTATTAGAAGCTGGAACCTCTTTTAAAAATATCCATACCCAAATAGGTGCCATAACCGTCTCTATAATCATCAGTAAGCTTACTTCACTTCCGGGTAGGGTTTTGGTACCTATTCCCATAAGTACTCTTGAAACTGGCGAGATAAACATTCCCATGAGTAGAAGTATTAGTAGGGTAGACATATCTATTTGTAGATTTTGCACAAAGAGTGAAGAACCTATCATTGAAAAAATACCTGCAATTGCCGCGATGGCAAAACGGTTTAGTTTGGGATGTTTGGACAGTATCACAAAAGCACAGGAAAAAAACGAGGCACATACTAGGGCGTAAATGTTTCCTAAAAAATCCCCTGCACCTATTTGAGCACCTACGATAAAAAGTAACCCAATAACGATGAAAAAGGAAGCAACATAGATATTCTTACCACTCTTTTCTTTATAGAATAAATAAGCAAAGATAGCAGCAAATATTGGCGCTGCTGCTAAAATCAGGACCACATTAGCTACGGTTGTGGTTTTAATAGCACTTATAAAAAAGATATTTGATGTTCCAAATAAAAAGGCAGTAAATAACATTACTTTTACATTGCCTTGATAGACCGTTAAAATCTTTTGTTTATGTTGAAGAAACAGAAAACTATTGAGACTAATAAACATAAAAATACCCACATAAAATGCAAAGGTAAGTGAACTAATAGAGGTTAGTTTAATAAAAAGGGATTCTAAACTCATAAGCAAAACCCCAAGGGAGGTGATGATTAGAGCTTTTAAGTGACTATTACTAA
>CAZIES010000043.1:1251-18868 GCA_964538295.1 uncultured Arcobacter sp.
ACCTCCATTTTGGATAAAGTCTACTTTAAAATTATTTAGTATAAGTGCTCGTGTAGGAGAGTTTGAACCAAGTCTTATCACAATATGCCTTTTTAGTTTATATTACTTTTGGTGGAATTATACTCAATTAATATATAATACGGTTTTAAAATAGACTTAGGAATATATATTATGAATATTGTTGTAATTGGAGCAGGTGGAATTGGTGCATATTATGGAATGATTTTACATGATGTTGGTTGTAACGTAACGTTTATTGCCCGAGGTGAAAATTTAGCGTATCTAAAAAACAACCCTATGAAAGTGACCCATCCAAACTACACAATCGAAGATAAAATTGATACCTACTCAATAGAAGAGTTTACTGCCAGTTTTAAACCAGAAGATATTGATTTAGTAATTATTGCAACAAAAGGTATGAGTACTGAAGTTATATCTCAAAAATTAGCTTCATGGGTTAAAGATGCTTCAAAAATACCTTATTATTTGTCATTGCAAAATGGAGTAGACAATGAAGATATTATGGAGCAATACTATGCTAAAGCATATGTTTTAGGTGGACTAACACGACTGATTGTTTCCCATACTATTAAGCTTGGATTAGTTCATTGTGAAGGTGGTGTTGAAACGCTTATTGGTGCAGTAAATCCAAGTTCTGATAATGAGAAGTTTTTAGAAGAACTCAAAGCTGTATTAGATAAAACTCAAACCAAAACAATTTTATGTGAAAATATCAGACTTGAACTTTGGAATAAACTAATAGTTAATAATGGAGTTAATCCTATTTGTGCACTACTTGAAGAAGAGTCAGGACCTCTTTTACGTAATGAAAAAACGACTAAGATTATCTATGGACTTATGAGTGAAGCAGCCAAAGCTTCAAATGCAGTAAAAGATGTTTGTCTTACCCAAGAAGATGCTACGAAAATGTATGAACTCTATAAAGCGTTTCAGTCCGTTAAACCTTCTATGTGGGTCGATAAAGAGAATCTTCGTCCTTTAGAACTAGAACAAATTTGTGGAATAGTTATCAAAAATTGTGAAAAACTAGGCGTAGATGCACCTTATACAAGGACAGTTTCTACTCTTTTAGAGTTTATCTATGATAGAGAGTTAAGAGGATAGTTATTGGTACAGCAACTAGCAGGAGTCTTTATTTTTATAAGCTTTTTATTAACCATGATGGCTTATTTTGTCAATGACGATTTAGTAATCTACTCTGGGGTTTTTGCCTGGCTTGCATTAGGGATACTTTTTTTTAGTATTGCTAAAAAGCTGTTATTATATTTACTTTTATTAGCAACATTAGCTCTGGTTGTTTTTACCTATGTTAAAGGGTTTACACTTAATTGGCAAAAAGCGCTTTTGGTGAATCAACATCTTTTAGTTTTATTAATTGGGGTTGGATTTTTAAGGCTTATTGCAACACCTAAAGCTGATAAAGTAAAACACCTACCTCAAGGAAAACGTTCTTTTTTTAAAACTTATTTAGGTATCCACTTATTTGGTTCAGTCATCAATCTCTCTTCGTTGATTTTGGTTGCAGATAAGCTATATAAGAAAGCGCCTTTAAGTAAACTTCAAATTCTGCTTTTAACACGTGCTTTCTCTTCAGATGCATATTGGTCACCATTTTTTGTAGCCTTTGCAGCCGCTATTACCTATGCTCCTGATTTAAAGCCTTCAGTTATATTGATTACGGGTCTGTTTTTAGCGGTAGTTGCTTTTTTGTTTACTTATAATGAAGTGATACGCGCAAACAAATATGATTTATCAGAGTTTAAAGGTTATCCCATCCATTTTGAGACACTTTATATTCCAGTGTTATTGGCTCTATTAGTACTTACTATCAATCACTATTTTCCTACGTTAAAAGTGATTGTATTGATTGCACTATTTTCTGTACTTTTAACCATTGCAATTTTACCTATGAAAACAGGACTGAAAAAGGCAATCAAGAAGTTTTTTGCTTATATTACGCAAGAACTTCCTTTAATGAAAAATGAGTTAGCACTTTTTTTAATAGCAGGATGTTTTGGAGTGACAATTAGTACAATATTGATTGGTTATAATGTGGCTTTACCTTTTGAAAAATTTGATGGGTTTAATGCTGCACAACTTTTATTGATATTGATTCTTCTATCTTTTGTGGGGGTTCATCCTATTATCTCCATAGCTGTTATTGGGAACTGGGTGGGTGAGATAAATCATACCATACTTGCCATGGCATTTTTGATGTCATGGGCAACAGCAGTATCCACTTCACCATTTAGTGGACTTAACTTGACCATCCAAGCACGTTATAATGTTAAAGCATTTGATATTTTTAAAGTTAATATTGCTTATGCCTTTAAAATGTACCTTGTTGGTGCTATTGTTTTGATTTTCTTAGGATATTTTTTAGGAGAGAATTAATTTTTAAAATTCTTTGAACATATGCTCGAATGTCATACCTATGTCATATAGGTTGTTTATAATTACAGCCAAGGAAGTAGATGTATTAAATTTACGATAAAGTAGAACGACTGATAATAGTGTAAGCCTAGTTGGAATCCTTTCTCCCGTTAATAATACAATTTACAGCATTTACTCCCCTGTTTCTGGACACAAAATAACAAAAATTTAAAAGTTACACTATTAGATAGCACCCAAACATATCTCCCTATGGTATGAGCGCGTTCTACATAAAAAAGAGTAAAAAGTATCCCTTGCTTTTTACGTCAACATTCTCATAACCAATTATCGGAGTTAAACTCCCTCCCTATTAGTCACATCCGATAATTGGTTTTGTTTTGTTATAATCTTGTTGAAAATGCGAGGAAACAAAATGACACTATTTTTTATTATTCTTATGAAAATATTTCCACTCTATATTAATGTTGTTTTAGGATATGTTTCATCGCGTTATTTAGCCGTAAAACGTGAATCTGTTGCAACCATACTTATTTATATTTTAGGTCCTATTGTAACCTTTTCAGCAGCTGTGAGTGTAAAAATAGATTTAGCTGTTGTTTCACTTCCAATATTCCTTTATATTTTTTGTTCAATACTTGCATTTCTTTCACTTTGGATTTGGGGTAAATCATGGGATAATCCTACAGGTAATATTCTAGCCTTTAGTGCAGGAACTGGAAATACAGGTTATTTTGGTATTCCCTTAGCAATTATCTTTTTTGAACCAGGACTTGCTGATATTTATATTTTTACAGTGTTAGCATCACTTCTTTATGAGAGTAGTACAGGGTTTTATGTAACAGCTAAAGGAAACTTTACTGTTAAAGAGTCTTTGTTAAAGGTGTCACGATTACCAATTTTGTATGCATTTATTTTAGGAGTACTTCTTAACTTAGCAGGGGTTTCTATTCCTGAAGAAATTAGTGCTTATACGGGGCAGTTTAAAGGTGCTTATGGAATTCTTGGGATGATGATGTTAGGTATGGGCTTAATTGGTTTAAAAAGCAACCCTGATAATTTTGATATGAAATTTATAAGTATTACATTTATTTTGAAATTTATTTTTTGGCCACTTGCAATGTTAGCAGTGATTTATACAGATAGAACTTTCTTTCAATTTTTAAATGAAGAGCTTTATAAAGTTCTGTTTTTGTTCTCTATAGTACCATTAGCTGGAAACAGCGTAACCTTAGCTGTTTTATTAAATGCAAAACCAGAAAAAGCAAGTTTAGCGGTCTTTCTTTCTACGGTTGTTTCTGTTGTTTCTATACCCGTTTATCTTTTTTTATACGGAGGTTTTTAACTAAACTCTATGTGTAAAAATAAAAATTTATAACTTTACAACTGACTGGTCAGTTAACTATTATAAGTAGAACTTATTTTAGTAAAAAAAACTTTACTTTCTTAATGATTTTTTAAATGATATTCCTCTATAATTTTATCAAAAATGAATATTCATTCATAAAATTAAATAAAGGATATATCAATGTTTTTGACGGAAATTTCAATTTTTGTTGTTGTTGGTTTAGCAGTATTTACTGGAGTAAGTTTTATTATCAAACAGTTTGTGCGAGGTTAGTTTTTTAATTGTAAAGGGGTAAATAATTCTTACCTCTTTACATGATATTCTGTTTTTCTTATTGTTTCTTTTTCTCTCTTTTTAGTTTTATACTTCCCTTTTAAATTTAATTAATTTTTACTTAACCATATTTTTTTTATAATTTTTAGTGAATGTATATTCAGAAACAACACAAAGGGGAGAGAATGTTTTTAACAGAAATTGCACTGTTTACAGCAGTAGGGTTAGTTGTATTTATGTTGGCTAGTTTCCTTGTAAAACAGTTTGTTAGAGGCTAAAGAATAGGGACAGACTTTATGTCTGTTCTTTTTTATTTAATAACCCGTTGGGTTTTCCAGTAATGTTTACTCCAATAAGGATTATCTAATCGCGAGATAATTACACCTTTACTCGTAGAAGCGTGCATAAAATGTCCATCATTTAAGTAAATTCCTACATGACGTTTTTGTTTTCCTGTTAAAAAAAAGATCAAGTCACCCGTCTTTAAGTTATGTTTATTAATCTGCAGTCCTGTTTTGGACTGATACTTAGTTGTTCTTGGTATTTTAATGTTTAGTGTCTCTTTGAGTGTATTTTGTACAAAATAGGAGCAGTCAACACCTTGTTTTGAATTACCTGCATATTTATAGGGAGTGCCTTCCCATGATTTAAAGTGATTAATAAGGGCTTTACTTATATTGATATTATTGTAGGTATCTTGGGTGTATAAGCTATTGATATTGATTTGTTTTTTTGTATAGGTACTATTGGTCGTTGAAAAACAGCCTGTAAAAAGAAGTGAAAAAAGAAGTACTAGTGTTAACTTTAATGTTTTCATGGTCTCAATTTTAGCATTAGAAACATAAATAATAAGAAAATAGGTATAGTTGCTATAGCAACTATTTAAGATTAGATTAATCTTTTTCACTGTATAGTTTCACTATGGATATATTCGAAAAAGACTTTGCCTTATCAAATTCTATTGGACATGTAGTTAATATTGTAGCAAACAGAATGAAAACTGAGCTTGAAAATGTTTTTATAAAAAACAATTATGATATGACTGCTTTACAGTGGATGGTACTGAGTATTATTTACGAAAACAATAGTATTTCACAAAATAAGTTATCTGAGATAAGTAAAAAGGATAAAACCAATATCGCAAGAATTATTGAAAAACTTGAGAAAAAAAAGCTTGTTGAGAAATTAAGAGATGATGAGGATAAAAGGGCCTTTAGGTTGTATTTAACTCCTGAAGGAAAAACACTCAAAGAAGAGTTGACAGAGTTAACTATAGAGACATTAAAAAAATCTACACAAGGTATTTCTCAAGATGAGTATAATGTATGTTTAAATGTGCTTAAAAAAATTTATGTCAATTTAGAGTAGTTTTTTTTTGTTAATATTAGTTGCTATAGCAACTAATATTAACTGTTGTGCTTGAAAAAGTACGTTTGTAAATTATATAGTTGCTATAGCAACAAAGGAGATTATTATGAAGTTACGTGGAAACCTATTTATAGGTAAAAAGAGTATTTTAGGATTAAGTATTTTAATTGCGTTGGTAGTTAGCGGTTGTGGACTAAAAAGAGAGTGTGACTTTAGAAAACAACAAAAAGATTGTAAGAATAAAAGTTCAAAACAAACAACAAAAAATAGTAAAAAATTATATATTGGAGAATAGCATGAAAAAATTTATTTTAGTAGTATTGGTATTTGTAGGAAGTCTGTTTGCAAAAGAGAATTATGTGCTTGATAGTGAAAACTCAAATGTCTATTTCAAATCAAAAGCAGATATGTTACTCTTTATGGATGATGAAGTTATTGGAGTAAACCAAGCATTGAATGGAGGGCTTGTTATTGATAAAGACGCAGTAAACGGGAAAATTTATATTGATAGCAGTGCTTTTGATAGTGATAATGAAACAAGAGATTCTCATATTACAGAGATTTTAAATTATCAAACGTTTAAAAATATTGTAATCACAATCAATGAAGAAGTACAATTAGAGAAAAAAATTGTTTTAAATGGAACTCTTTTTATCAATGGAGTAACTCAAAAAGTATTGATTCCTGTGCGTAAAATACAAAAAGATGAGCTGCTTGTTTATATGGGTAAACTAGTTGTTAAATACAGTGATTTTAATCTTAAAACACCCACTGTTGCAGGAGGTTTAATAAAAAAAGCAAAAGATGAGATAGAAATAGGTGCACGAGTATCTTTTGTAAGGAGTAAATAATGGCTTATAAACTACATAGAGTTTTTGCTTTTTTATCATTTTTCATTATTGTTTTATTTTTTAGTTCAACATTAGTTGTGGAGTTTTTTTTTGGATTTGAAGAGATTGCCTTTATTAAAAATAAAATAGTTTGTCCTGGGTTATTTATCCTAATTCCTTCCATTGCAATAACTGCAATTACAGGAAATATCATTGCTAGAAAAAGTAAGAAGCTAGAACTTATAAACGTCAAAAAAAGAAGAATGCCTTTTATTGCATTTAATGGTATTGCAATTTTAATACCCTGTGCAATTTATTTAAATATCTTAGCTTCTAATGGAATCTTTGATAGGAGCTTTTATTTAGTGCAAGGTTTAGAGTTAATTGTAGGTGCTATAAATTTAGTGTTAATGTTTAAAAATATTCGTGATAGTAAGAAAAGTATATAAGTTTCAAAGACTCTATATAGTTAATATTATAAAGAGTCTTTTCTAAAACCCTCTTAGGGTAACACCTAAATAAACAGCAATAAGTCCTAAAACAATATTAATAGGAATTAAATACTGCGCAATAGGTAGAAGTTGTGCTTTGGTTGTAATCATATCCCCCAATTCAAAAGCTTTTTGCGCTTTATTTCGTTTGATATAAACGGTGATAAAAATGAGTGTCATGATAACCCAAATAGCCTCTTTGATATGAACAAATTTATTTAGTGGGGTCTCTTTAAAGCCAATTCCAAAAATAAGTAATAGGGCAGTAAACAGTAAAATGATAATAAAGGGAAGAACAATATTAAAAAAACGTTGGAGGTTTTCTAAGGTTCGTTCAAGTTTGATTTTAGGTTCAGCTATATTTTGCATGGAGTAGTGCACTGCAAAACGTACTGCTATCATTCCACCAATCCAAATGATAGCACTAAGTACGTGTAAAAAAACTACAAAAGAAGGAGAGAGTAGAAATAACTCTTTCACTTTTTATCCTATAAGTTTTCTTTTGCAAATGCTAAAGCGGCTACTTTTGCATCGTCAATTTTTGAAACATCTTTTCCACCTGCTTGTGCGAAGTCTGGTCTACCACCACCTCCACCACCAACAATAGGAGCAACATTTTTAATCCAATCACCGGCTTTAATGTTAGTGTTTTTACTACCTGCAACTAACATTACTTTTTCACCTTTTGGTTGAAGTAAAAGTACTGCTACTTTTTCATTACCATTTTTAACATCATCAACGATTTTTTTGATATCACCATTTTTAACAATATCAACGACAACTTTTGTATCTCCAACCATCTCTTCAGCGATTGGTGATTGACTAGCACTTTGTGCTTCAATAACTTCTTGTTTGAGAGATTTAACTTGCTCTTTAAGTTTTTTGATTCCTAAAACAGCATCATTATTTTTTACTTCGGCTTTAACTTGATTTAGTTCAGCAATAATCTCTTTAGTATAAGCAATCGCAGCTGCTCCACAAACCGCTTCAATTCTTCTTACTCCTGCACTTACTCCTGACTCTTTTACGATATAAAAGCTCCCAATATCATGTGAGTTACTTACGTGTGTTCCTCCACAAAACTCTACAGAAACATCTCCAAACTCTACAACGCGTACCGTATCACCATATTTTTCACCAAACATAGCAATAGCACCTTTGTTTTTAGCCTCTTCTATTGGAAGCTCTTCAACACTTCCGTTAATTCCTCGTGCAATCATTGAGTTAACTAAATCTTCTACTTCAGCGATTTGTTGGTCATTCATTGCTTTAGCATAAGTAAAGTCAAATCGTAATCGTGAAGCATCGTTTAGTGAACCTGCTTGTGATACCGTATCACCTAAAACCATTTTAAGAGCACTTTGTAAAAGGTGTGTAGCACTGTGGTGTTTTGCAACTTCGTATCGGTTAACAACAATTGCATCTACCTCTTCACCTGCACTAATATCAGAGTTTTCTACTTTTACTTTTGAAAGATTTAGTCCATGGAACTTTTGCGTATCTTCAATAATAGCAATATGTTCATTATCTTCTAACGCTCCAATATCACCACTTTGTCCACCACTTGTTGCATAAAATGGTGTATTTTCAAGCATTACCCAACCACTATTTCCTTTAGTAAGAGAAGAGACTTCTTTGAAGTTTTCATCTAAAAGAGTTACAATTTTTGTTTTGCATGCAGTATGTTCATATCCAACAAAGTTGTTTTCTCCATATTTTTCTAAAAGAATTTTGAAGTCACCCTCAGTTGCACTATCTCCACTACCTTTCCATGCAGCTTTAGCTTTTGCTTTTTGCGCATTCATTAGTTCATCAAATTTAGTATTATCAACACTGAGGTTTTTATCTCGAAGCATATCTTCTGTTAAATCTAATGGAAAACCATAGGTATCATAAAGTTTAAATGCTACTTCTCCTGAGAAGATCTCTTTAGTTTTTGCTAACTCATCATTAAAAATCGTCATTCCTGAATCAATGGTTTTAATAAATCGCTCTTCTTCTAAAGTGAGTTGCTCTTTTACATAATCAGCTTGTTCTACAAGCTCAGAGTAATGCCCACCCATAATTTCACATAAAGTATCGTAAAGTTCAGCAATAAATGGTTTTCTAAATCCTAAAAGATACCCATGTCGAACAGCTCTTCGCATGATTCGTCTGTTTACATACGGTCGACCTTCATTACCAAATAAAATTCCTTGAGATAACATAAATGAGTTAGCTCTTAAGTGATCAGCAATAACTCTAAATGAACCGATTGTTTCAGGTGTTGCCTCTTTTCCAGATAGCTCTTCGATTTTTTTGATAATTGGTTGGAAGTTTGATGAATCAAAGTTGTTTAATACACCCTCTTTAATGGCAATTACTCTTTCTAAACCCATTCCTGTATCAATCGAAGGTTTAGGAAGTGATGTTCGTGTAATATTTCCGTCTGAATCTTTAGTTTGTTCATACTGCATAAATACAAGATTCCAAATCTCTAAGAATCGATCACCATCACCCCCTAGATAATCTTCATCACTAGAGAAATGTTCTTCTCCTTGGTCGTAAAAGATTTCAGAACATGGACCACAAGGTCCTGTATCACCCATAGACCAGAAGTTGTCTTTATCTCCAAAGCGTTTGATTCTATCAGCGCTAACATGCGCTTGCCATAGCTCATATGCTTCATCATCACTATCATGAATTGTAACCCACAGTTTATCTATAGGCATTTCAAGATTAACTGTAATAAATTCCCATGCGTAAGCAATAGCATCTTTTTTGAAGTAATCCCCAAAAGAGAAGTTTCCTAGCATCTCAAAGAGTGTATGATGGCGTGCAGTATAACCTACGTTTTCTAAGTCATTATGTTTTCCACCCGCACGTACACACAGCTGACATGAGGTAGCTGTTGGGTTTGCAGGTCGTGGAACAGCACCGGTGAAAATATCTTTAAACTGAACCATACCAGCGTTGGTAAACATTAGTGTTGGGTCATCAGGCACTAGTGGCATTGAAGAGATAACTTCATGCCCTTTACTTTTGAAATAATTTAAATACTCTTGTCTTACATCCATAAAATTTATCCATTATCAAATTTAAAATCCATTATATTATCCAAAAGTAGATTTATAAAAAATAAAAATATTGGATAAGATGCCTATTCGCTACACAATGACACACTCTTTAAATTTAAAAAAAGTGCATAATTTATTTTAAATTGGTACAACTTTTTTTAAGTTTAGGTGTGTATAATTTCTGAATAAACAATAAACAAAGGAATGAAAATGGGTAAATATGTTGATTTAACTCCTGCAAATTTTGAGGAAGTAACAAACTCTGGTGTTTCACTAGTAGATTTCTGGGCTCCATGGTGTGGACCTTGTAGAATGATTGCTCCAGTAATTGAAGAGTTAGCTGAAGAGTTTGAAGGAAAAGCAAATATTTGTAAAGTAAATACAGATGAAGAGCAAGATTTAGCAGTTAAATATGGAATTCGATCTATTCCTACAATTATCTTCATGAAAGATGGTGAAATTGTTGACCAAATGGTTGGTGCTTCATCAAAACAAGCTTTCATTGATAAAATCAATTCGCTATTATAATTCCAATTATAATTATTTAAAAAAGGGCAAGGGTGAAAATCTCCTTGCCCTTTTTTTATGTATAATATTTTAATTAACTCTTTTTAAAATATCGATTGGTCTCTTCTGTAACTATTTTTGAAAGCAGTAAAAGAGCAATTAAATTGGGAATCGCCATAAGACCATTAGCTAAATCTGAAAAATTCCAAACCAGTTTAAGTTCCATCATGGATCCAACCATTACAAAACTAACAAAAACTACGCGATAAAGTTTAATTGATTTTTCACCAAAGATGTATTCAAAGGCACGCTCACCATAGTAAGACCATCCTAAAATAGTTGAGTACCCAAAAAGAATGGTTGCTAAAACAACAACAAGCGCACCATATTCACCTAAGAAAAACTCAAAACTTTTGAGTGTTAACTCTCCCGCACTTCCTCCTGTTGTCCAAACAGGTGCCATTAAAATAATAAGTGCTGTCATGGTACATACAACTAAGGTATCAATAAACGTTTGCGTCATAGAGACTAAGGCTTGTTTAACTGGATCATTTGTTTTTGCTGCAGCTGCAGCTATTGGTGCAGATCCAAGTCCTGATTCATTGGAAAAAACTCCTCTAGCAATACCATATCTTATGGCAGCAGCCACTGCTGCTCCTGCAAATCCACCACCAGCGGCTATTGGATTAAACGCATGATAAAAAATCAGCCCAAAAGCTTCAGCGATTTTATCCGTATTAGTTAATAAAATAATAATAGCTGTTGATAGGTAAACAAAAATCATAAAAGGAATTAAATAAGAGGTTGTTTTCCCAATAGATTTAATTCCACCTAAAACAACAAACGAAGTAATGGTTAATAAAATAATACCTGTTACCCATGTTGGGGTACTAAATTGTGAGGTCAGTGCATTGGCTACTGCATTTGATTGGGTCATGTTTCCAATACCAAAAGAGGCTAAAACAGTAAATAGTGCAAAGGCAAATCCTAGTTTTGGCATATTTGCACCTTTTGCTAGGTAATACATTGGTCCACCTTTATAACCATTTTCACCTTTTTCTCGGTATTTAACAGCTAAAATAGCCTCTGAATACTTGGTTGCCATTCCTACAAGTCCAGTTATCCACATCCAAAAAACAGCACCTGGTCCACCAAAGGTAATTGCTGTTGCAACGCCAACAATATTTCCAATTCCAACAGTCGCTGCAAGTGCCGTCATGAGTGCTTGAAAGTGGGTAATATCCCCTTTTGCATTCTCCTCTTTGGTAAAGATTAGTTTAAAAGCGTGTCCTAATGCCCAAAATTGCATCCCTTTTAATCGAATGGTTAAATAAAGTCCAGTTCCCACGAGTAAAATTAACATTGGAACTCCCCATACAAACGATGAGGCAGATGATATTAAGTTATCTAAAGTTTCCATACTATTCCTTTTCAAAAAGAGAGAATATCTGAAGTTTTATTAAAAAGTATTGAACATATGTTCATTTTAAATTTTAAATAATTAATTTCAGTGAGAGTTCATGTAAAATAATCCTTAACTCTAGGAGTTAAATTTTTTTAATTAACCTTGTGCTTAATAAAATTTGAGTATTATTATGCCCTTATATTAAATGAGAGAATAAGTGCGTTATTTTTTCATTTGGTATAAACACACAAAAGGAATGACACATGTTAGATTTAGCAATAATTGGTGGAGGACCTGCTGGGTTAACAGCAGGGTTATATGCTACACGAGGTGGATTAAAGAATGTTACCATGTTTGAAATGGGAATGCCTGGTGGTCAGATTACTGGAAGTAGTGAAATTGAAAACTACCCTGGTCAAGGTGATATTATGACGGGTATGGAACTTATGGAAAACTGGCCAAAACAAGCAATGAAGTTTGGTTTAAAACATGAGATGAACCAAGTATTAAAAGTAGCTAAAAATGGTGACACTTTTGAGTTAGAGCTTGTTGACGGAACAAAACATGAAGCAAAATCAGTGCTTCTTGCAACAGGTTCAGTACCTAGAAAAGCAGGTTTTGCTGGTGAAGATAAATTCTTTGGAAGAGGAATATCTACGTGTGCAACGTGTGATGGATTCTTTTATAAAGGTAAAGAAGTTGCACTTGTAGGTGGTGGAGATTCTGCTTTAGAAGAAGCTGTGTATCTTTCAAAACTTTGTTCTAAAGTATATTTAGTACATCGACGTGATACATATCGCGCAGCACCAAGTACGATTGAGCACATGAAAGCGTGTGACAATATTGAAGAAGTAACCAGTGTAGATGTTGACGAAGTTATTGGCGATAATATGGGAGTTACTGGATTAATTGTCAAATCAAAAGAGACAGGTGAAACTAGACAGTTAGATGTTCCTGGTGTTTTTGTTTTTGTTGGAAGAGATGTTTTAAGTGACTCTTTAAAACAAGAAGATGGTTCTTTCCTTTGTGATGTAAATGAGCAAGGTGAAGTGATTGTTGATTTAAAAATGCGAACAAATATTCCTGGTCTTTATGCAGCAGGTGATGTAAGAATTGATGCAGCAAAACAAGTTGTTTGTGCCGCAGCAGATGGTGCAACAGCAGCTGTTGATATTATTGAGTATGTAGGATAAAATAAGAGCTACTCGTAGTTCTCTTTAGGGTTTGCTTCTTTAAGTGGAATTTATTTTCACTGTTAAAAGAAGTTAAATATGAATTCAGATCCCTTCAAAAATGGGACATTTTTTAAGGACATAAATAGAATGGTTAATGTTGGTATTGTAGGTAGTACAGGAAGAGTAGGTTCATTATTAATTGATGATTTAGCAACTGATGAGCAGGCACAACTTACGGCTTGTCATGTATTTGATGAGTTAAAAAAATCAGTACCTGAAGGTACAGTCATTACAAATGAAATGGGTACACTGTTAGAAGCTTGTGACGTTGTTATTGATTTTAGTGCACCTGTTGCAACAGAAGCACTTTTAACTGAGATTGTTGAAAATGGTGGAACAAAACCGTTAGTTATTGCAACAACTGGATTTAATAAACATCAACAAAATTTATTAATTGAAGCATCAAAAAAAGTACCAGTATTGTATGCAACAAATATGAGTTTAGGTGTTGCAGTTTTAAATAAACTGGTTGCACTTGCATCAAAAACGTTAGCTGATTTTGATTGTGAGATTGTTGAACAACATCATCGGTATAAAGTTGATTCTCCTTCTGGAACAGCATTAACATTAGCTGAACATGCAGCCAAAGCTAGAGATTTAGATTTAGATGCAGTTCGAATTTCAGGTCGAGACGGTGAAATTGGCGCACGTACAAAAGATGAAATTGGTGTTATGAGTCTGCGAGGTGGTGATATTGTTGGTCGACACACTGCAGGTTTTTATAATGATGGTGAGTTTATTGAACTTCATCATACGGCAACGGCAAGAAATACATTTAGTCGAGGTGCTATTAAAGTAGCAAAATGGTTAGTTAATCAAGAACCAGGATTATATTCAATCAACGATTGTCTAGGTCTATAAAAAAGAAATAAAATATATGGAAAACAAAAAGATATTTTGTCTGCAAGCAGAATTTACTCCTTGCAGTCGCGCATCACTTTTCACTTTCTGTTTTCGTAAAGGTTAAATAAATGTGTGCAATAGTTGGAATTTACGGAAATGATAATGCAGCAAGACTTGCCTCTTTGGCACTTTTTTCTATGCAACATAGGGGTCAAGAGGCTACAGGTATTAGCTCTTCTTGTGAAGGTAAAATATTTACTAAAAAAGATAGAGGGTTAGTATCTGAAGTTTTTACTGATGAAGCATTAACATATTTAAAAGGAAATATGGCAATTGGACATAACCGATACTCAACAGCAGGTGGCGACTCTATTTTAGATGCACAGCCAGTTTTTGCAAAGTATAAACTAGGTGAAATGTCTATTGTACACAACGGAAATCTTATTAATAAAAAAGAAGTAAGGCAAGACTTAATTGACAAAGGTGCAATTTTTCAAACGGGAATGGACACTGAAAACCTAATTCATCTTATTGCTAAGAATTCAAAAGATAGATTACGAGATAGAATTACTGAAGCTTTAGAAAAAACAGTGGGAGCGTACTGTTTTATTGTTCAATCACGAAATAAACAGTTTGTTATTCGAGACCGATATGGAATTCGACCTCTCTCACTAGGAAAGATAAAATCGGGTGGTTACATTGTTGCTTCTGAAACATGTGCTTTTGACTTAGTGGATGCTGAGTTTATTAGGGATGTAAAACCAGGAGAGATGTTAATTTTTTCTGAAGATAATGATGAACCAGAATCAATTCAACTTTTTGAACCAGAGTTTAGACCATGTGCTTTTGAGTATGTCTATTTTGCACGACCTGATTCTGTCATTGACGGTAAAAATGTTTACCGAACACGTGAAAATATGGGACGAACACTGGCTAAAAATGATGAAGGTTCAGAGGTTCAGTATGATATGGTTGTCCCTGTTCCGGATTCAGGAGTACCTGCGGCACTTGGTTATGCTGCGCAAAGTGGTATTCCTTTTGAGTATGGAATTATTCGAAATCACTATGTTGGACGAACCTTTATTGAGCCAACGCAAGAGATGCGAAATATGAAAGTTAGAATGAAGCTTTCACCTATGAAATCATTGATTGCTGGAAAATCACTTTTAGTTATTGATGATTCAATTGTACGTGGAACAACCTCTAAACGAATTGTAAAAATGCTTAAAGATGCAGGGGCTAAAGAGGTTCACTTTAGAGTTGCCAGTCCAGAGATTAAGTTTCCATGTTATTATGGTATTGATACCCCAAATAAAGATGAGCTTATTTCAAACAATATGTCAAAAGATGAAGTGTGTAAATATATCCAAGCAGATACCTTAGAGTATTTAAGTGTAGATGATTTACGAAGTTCAATTGGTAATGATAGAAACTACGCTTTAGAGAGTTTTGATGGGGATTATTTCGTAACTAAATAATGAGTAAATTACAAGAAGTTTTAACAATCGGAAGATACTTCCGAAATAAATTTGGTGAAACCATTTATAAGGTACCTATTTCTATATCTGGTTTTACCTGTCCTAATATTGATGGTACTGTAGCAAAGGGTGGATGTAGTTTTTGTGAGAATGACTCTTTTTCGCCAAATCTGCAAGAGAAGAAACCTAAGTTTAAATTACATCCTGAAACGGTAGAGAATCCCTATTTAGATAATCAACTCAAACAGTTAGAGATGCAATTTAATGCCACAAAAAAAGTACTGCAAAATAAATTTGGTGCTAAAAAGTTTATTGTCTACTTTCAATCTTTTACAAATACTTATGCTCCTTTAGAGACACTTAAGGCACTTTATTCAAAAGCATTAGAGTTTGATAATGTTATTGGTTTATCTATTGGAACGCGAACTGATTGTATGACCGATGAGATCTTAGACTATTTAGTGCAGTTATCACAAGATAAAGAGATTTGGGTTGAGTATGGGATTCAATCATTTTATGATGAAACACTAGACACAATTAACCGTGGTGACTCAAGTGAAAATATGCGTCATTGGATTATGCGTACGAAACAAAGAGGTTTAAAAGTGTGCGGACATCTTATTTATGGTTTACCTGGTGAAGATCAAAACATGATGTTAGATACGCTGAATCAAACGATTGAATTGGATGTTGACTCTATTAAATTTCACCCTTTGTATGTGGTTAAAAATACCCTTTTAACCAGTGAGTACAAAAAAGGAAATTTTACACCTATTTCTGAAGAGCTTTATATTGATACGGTTGTAAAATCAATTAAAGCAATGCCTGAAAATATTTCAGTTCAAAGAGTAACGGCAGGAATTGATGATGATACACTACTTTCTCCATCATGGTGTCGAAACAAACATCAACAGATTCAAAAAATTAAAAAAGCTTTGCTGAAAGTAGGATTAAAATATTAAAAGTTGGACTAAAGTACTAATAGAAGATTAGATTGAAGTTAGATTTAATACTAAGAGAGGTTTCTCTTAGTATGTTAAGCTTTGATTTTAAGTAAGTAATCCACCACATTTTCAATAAATGCATCGTGTTTTCTATCTTTTCTATAAACAATATAGAGTTTTCTCACCATTTTATTTGAACCAATTCGTGATTCATAGAGGGCATTTGCTTTTAGAAGTGACTCAATAGCGTTTCTTGATACAATTGAAACCGTTGGTGCCTCATCTGTTTCTGCGTGTAAAACAGTTTGTACAATTGTGGTTGCACTAGTAACTTCAGATGTTACATCAAACTCATCACAATCAGGATAATTAGCTTTATCAAGATTCTCTTTAAAAATCATTCGTGTATGAGAATCTGGGTTTCGACATACCCACTTATAGGAGAGTAAATCTTCTGCTTTAGCGCGACTTGGCAGTTTTTGGTTTGAGAAGATAACAATCTCATCTTCCATCCATTCTCTGTATATGAGTTCATCATTTGGAATATAATTTTCAACGAGTGCTATATCAATTTTTTTATCGACTAAATCATCGATAGCTTTGTTTGATACGGATACATTAACAGAAACTTCATTATTAATATTCTCTTTTAAGTGGTTAAGAAATCTAGGCAAGATATAGTTACCAATAATAAAGGACGCACCAAAAACAAAGGTAACATTTTTATTCATGATTTTTAAAATCTCTTTTTCCGCATTATTAACACATCGTTCGATTTTTTGTGCAATCGTTAATAGCATTTGTCCCTCTTTTGTGAGACGAATACCATTTTTCTTTCGGTCAACAATTTGCACATCCAAATAATCTTCAATATATTTCATTTGTTGTGTTACAGCAGGTTGTGAAATTCCTAGTTTAGCTGAGGCTTTAGAGAAAGATTTTTCTCTTACCACAGTTAAGAAAGTCTCAATTTTAGCGAAATCTGTAAGCATATTATGATTTCCTTTTCGGTTTTACTTTGTTTAAATTTATGATTATAATAACATTTGTTTATATATAGATAAATTAAGCCAATAAAAAATTTAATAATATTATGGTACAATATATATTAATACTATTGATTTTTTTAGATTTTTAGTAGAATGTGGGAGCAAAAATGAGTGAAAACTTCTTATCATCTTTAAATGAATCTCAACAAAAAGCAGCACAACATATTGATGGTTCTTTGTTGATATTAGCGGGTGCGGGTTCTGGTAAAACTAAAACCATTACGACACGTTTGGCATATTTAATCTCTATTGGAATTGACCCTTCTTCAATTCTAACTTTAACCTTTACAAATAAAGCAGCTACAGAGATGAGAGAACGAGCTTTCTCTTTGATTGATTCAAATGCGATTAATACTCCGCCACTACTATGTACCTTTC
>CAZIES010000044.1:0-18062 GCA_964538295.1 uncultured Arcobacter sp.
AAAAAATCTTAAAAATCAGTTACTATTTAGTCACTTTTATTAGTAAAAATAATATCTTATTTAGTATAATAAACTACAAAATTATAAATTGCTATTTTTGTGTGACTATTCTTGAGTATAATCACAAAAATTAATTTAGGATGACCTTTTTGCAATATTTAGAAGACTTAGAAAAGATAGTAAATATCAACTCGTTTACAGCAAATAAACAAGGTGTTGATAAGGTTGGTCAAGTTATGACAACCTGGTTAGAAGCGTTAGGTTTTACCACAAAGGTTTTTAAACGTGAATTTATAGGAGATCATCTTCTATTTAAAACCCCAAGAAAAAAACAATTACCCAATATTTTACTTTTAGGACATAATGACACTGTATTTCCACAAGGTTATTTTGAAACCTTTTCACAAGATGAACTTTGGGTTTATGGTCCAGGTGTTTGTGATATGAAAGGTGGAAATATTGTTGCACTAGAGGCTTTAAGAAACTTACACCAAGCTAATGGTGCTATTTTCAATATTGACTTTTTACTTGTTAGTGATGAAGAGACAGGAAGCGATGACTCTTCACAGGTGAGTTCAAAATTAGCAAAAGAGTATGATTACTGTTTTGTTTTTGAAGCTGCCGGGGAGAACTTAGAACTTGTTACTGCCAGAAAAGGGGTTGGTCGTTATATTATTAAAATAGATGGAAAAGCTAGCCATGCAGGAACTTCATACACAAAAGGGATTAATGCTAACCTGGAAGCAGCGCACAAGTTTATTGAATACTCAAATTTAATTAATTTAGACGAAGGCACCATTGTTAATATTGGGCAAATAGAGGGTGGTATTGGAATTAATACGGTTTCTCCCCATTGTGAAATGAAAATGGAGTTCCGTTTTGATAAAAAAAGTGAACAACGACGTGTCATGGAAGGTGTTGATTGTATTACAAAACATTCTTATATTGAGGGAACAACTGCACATGCAGATGGAATTATTCAACGTGGTGTTATGGAAGAGAATGAAAAGCAGTTTGAACTTATAAAGTTATTTGAATCATTAATTAATGAAAAGATTCCAAAGGAACATAGAGGTGGCGTTAGTGATGCTAATATAATTGCAAGTGCTGGTACAACAACTCTTGATGGATTTGGACCTTTTGGTGATGGAGATCATACCGTACATGAAAGAGCTCTTAAAAGCTCTTTTGAACAACGTATTAAAATGATGACAACAATTTTAAAACATTTTCAAAAATAAATATATAAAAATTAATAAGGGGAGATAATGAGTAAAAGAAAAATTGGTATGTGGCTTTACCAAAATGGTGGTGGCGATAAAATAGAACAAAAAATGGTCTCTAAATTAAAAGAGCGTGGCATAGAAACAATCACAGGTATTAACTTACGTCAAGCAATTGCAAAAAATGGGCATATTCTTTATAATGGTATAAAGCTTGATAAACTAGACCTTTTCTTATCTTACAATGCGGGTGAACAAACACAGTACCAAATGTATCTGTATAAGGCACTCAATCATGTTATTCCAATGATTAACTCTTATGAGGCGTTTGAATTAACAGAAGATAAGTTTCAAACAGCATTTTTATTACGTCACCATAAAATCCAAACTGCTGATTATAAACTCTGTCATAGAGATGATACACATCACTTACAATCGATTATGGAAAAATGGTCAAAAATGGTTTATAAACCAACTGATGGTTGGGGTGGTGTAGGTCTTACAAAAATTGAAAATAAAGAGACATTAGATATGTTAATGCCCTTTTTAAATCAGATGGATTTACGATACTTTTATGTTGAAAAATTTATTGATTATGATAATACAGATTATCGTGTTGATATTGTAGATGGACAATACATTGGATGTTATGGTAGACGTGCAGGAGAAGGAAGTTGGAAAACAAATATTACCAGTGGAGGAAGTGTATTTGTAAGAGAACCCGATGATGCTGTAATTGAATTGGCACTAAAAGCAGCTAAAGTTACTGGTCTTGACATTGCAGGTGTTGATATTATTTATGATAGAAAAAAAGAGGAGTATGTTGTTTTAGAGGTTAATGGAATACCTGCTTTTGCAACACCAGACCAAGAGAAAATGGGGTTAAATTTTAATGATAAAAAGATAGATTTAATTGTTGATTTAATTGATAGAAAAACCGCTAAACGAAAAAATGAGCGTAGAAAAGAAGAACGAAGAAAAAAATAAAAAGGGAAGACAATGAGCAAAAAAAAGAACAAGTTACCAAAGTTAGGATTTTTATATTTAGATTATGTATTACGTTTCTTTGATCATTCAAATTTTAAAGGGTGGCCAGATAAAATTGAGACTGTAACGTACCATTGGAAAAATGATAAAAAAAGATTTATTAAAGAGGTGAAGAAAAAGAAAATTGACGTTTTAATTGGAAATATTCCAGCAACAGCTTATGATACTTTTGTAGAGATTTCAAAAGAGTTACCAAATGTACGTTTTGTACCCTCTCTTGAAACTCAATTTCCAAATAAATCAAAAGAGAATGTAACACTTTTTTGTGAAAAGTATGGTATCTCTGCACCTAAAACAAAGATATTTTATGACAAAGAAAAAGGATATAAATATTTAAAGAAAAAAGCTAAATATCCTCAAATTATTAAACGAAGTTATGGAGCATCAAATTATGGTGGCTACTACGTCCATAAAGCAGATGATTTTAAAGAGGCGTATGAATTACTAGAAAAAGAGCAATACAATCCAATATATACACAAGATGCTATTGATTTGAAATACTCAGGGGATTTAAGAATCATGCTTATTGGTCATAAACCAATTTGTGCTTTCTGGAGATTTTCAGGAGAAGGAGAATGGATCACAAATACTTCTCAGGGTGGTTCAATGAGTTATGAAAATGTTCCAATGAATGCATTAGAGTTAGCAGTTGAAGCTTCTAAAGCTGCCAAAGCGGAATATTGGGCATGTGATATTGCCATTGATGCAAAAACTGATAAACCTTACATTTTAGAGTGTGCAACTGCTTTTGCAGCATTCCCTTATATTAGAGACTGGATTGGACAATATTTAATGTGGGATTTCTCTAATGGAAAATTCCCTAAACCACATATTCCACTTTTCTCTTGGGAAGAGTTAGGAAAAATTGATTCATCTTTATTACGAACTATGCGGCATATTGCTTTTAGTAAATATAAACCATCATGTGATGGAACATGGTTTATTAATGATAAGACAGATACTTTTGATATGGAAAAAGCGCAAGAGAGTTTTCCAAGTGATGTTCCAGAGTCTATTGAGCCTAAAGAGTTACCAATTAAAAAAGAGTTACTTAAAAAAAATAAAAAGTCAGAAATTACAGTGAGCAAAATTAATTTAAACGAAGCCTCTTTAACTGATATTATGACGCTACATGGAATGGAAGAAGAGTTAGCTATTGAAATTCATGAACATTTACAAGATAATATTATTACGGATTCTTCTGATCTTTTAGATTTGGAATCAATTGATGAAACAATGATTGCAACATGGAATGACGACTTAGAAGATATGCGATATGACATCAATGAGTGTGATGCTAAATCTTTAAAGAAAATCAAAGGAATTGGTGCTAAACTTTCAAAAATTATTCTAGATGCTAAAGAAAAATTAGGAGAATTTACTTCAATTAATCAGCTTAAAGAGATTGAAGGTATTGGTAAAAATAAATTTGCAGAGCTAAAATCTAGATTTAAAATTGGAGAATAATTATTGAAACAACTTTATCGATCATATGATGAATCGACCACTATCTTTAAAGAGTATGAGGAAACATATCCACAATACTTTAAGTTAGAGTCTATTGGTCAGACATGGGAAAAACGAGAGATAAATTTAATTACCATCTCAAAAGATATTAAAGAAGCCAATAATAAACCTGCCCTATTCTTTACAGGAACCATTCATGCAAGGGAATGGGTAGGTCATGAGTTAGGTATTGAGTTTGCTAAATATATTTTAGAAAATTTAGAACAAGATTTAACCTTACAACGTTATTTAGAGAATGCTACTATTTATATGGTACCTTGTGCTAATCCTGATGGATATGAATATTCGCGAACTCACTTCTCGTTTTGGCGAAAAAATCGTCGCGTTAATGCAGATGGAACCTATGGGGTTGATTTAAATCGAAATTTTCCTATTGGTTTTATCAATAGTTCAAAAACTACCTCAAATGTTTATGGGGGACCTGAACCTTTTAGTGAACCAGAAACAAGGGCTTTAAAAAAGTTTGTTGAAGCTCATAATAATATTACGATTGCTTTAGATTATCATAGTCAAGGAAACGTATTTTTCCCTGCCCATGATTTTCGCCATGAAGATACTATAGATACTACCGATATGAATACTTTGTGTGCTAATATGGCTGAAGAGATTCGAAAAATTTCAGGTCGGGAATATGGTATTCATCAAGGCAAACCTCCCGCAAAGCTTATTTCTGGTAGTGGACGAGAGTTTTATTATTCAAAAGGCATTATCTCTACTGTTGTTGAAGTAGGAACACGTAATATTTCTGATTATATGGATGATATGAATGAACATTTACGGGAACATATTCCTGCACTTTTAGCGGCACTTAAAGAGGTCGATAACTATTCAAAAAATTCTAAAGTAGAACGTGTAAACTCTTTTGAGGTATCAGAAATTGGTTCCCACCATGTTAATTTAAAATGGGATTATCATGTTAATGACGATATATTCTTTGAAATCTATAGAAGTAATAAAGATAAAAACTTTTGTATGCCTTCAAACTTAATTACACGAACACAAAGTTTAGAGTTTAGTGATATTAATCTTAATTCTAATAAAGATTATTTTTACAATATTCGAGCTGTAAGTAAAAAGACAGGGATTAAATCTCCCTATTTCCCTCAAGTAAAAGTACGAACCAATCCAGAGTTTGACGAATTTTCACGTACTTATTATGCCCTTGCTTCAAAAACAGGTTATGTTGCAGAAAAGTTAGCAAACAATGAAAAGCATTTTGGAGTTAACTCTTTATTTGTAGGAGTGGATACCAATAAAGGTGTCTCTTACGCCATAGTAACAATTAACTTAAAGTCCATGCCCAAAAATGCTAGTATTAAATCTGCTTCTATTAATCTTTATCCAATTAACCGAGTCTCAACAACAATTGAAAAGTATGGTGAATGGAATATTGGAATCGTTAATCAAGAGACCATGGGAGATATTACTAATTTTGATGACGTTGATTCTATGGATATTATCTCTTATGTAGGACGGGCAACAGAGTCTCATCAGTTAACTCAAGGGATTTGGAGAACCTGGGAACTCTCTGGTTTAGAGTGTGATATTCTCTCTTCTCAAATAAAGAATGGTCAAGTTATACTTCGTGTTGAAGGTCCAAAAGAACTTCGTATTGGCAGAGACAGGCAAATGATGCAGTGGGATATTGGATATGGCAAATTTGGTTTTGGTCTTCCTTATCGTCCTCGAGTAGAGATTACTTACCAATTAGAACCTACCGTAACCTCTTTATACCCTAAAGAGGTGTATACTGTTTCAAAACAGGCAATCAAGGAGCATGAACTTACCTCTGGTTTTGACAAAAATGGTTCAAAAATTTATTCTACCTTTGAGTTTAATCTCGCTTCTTTACCACCTTATGATGATACCATTATTACAAAAGCCTATTTTGAGCTTAACTCAACAAAAGTTTACTTAAAAGATGACATAAGATTTCATTTAGAGTTTGTTGATGAAAATATTGATAAAGATTATGAAGGTATTTCCAATCGGGAAGTGATTCAAAATATTGGTTATGATGTTAGTGCAAATGAATTACAAAATAATCAAACACAATACTTTATGTTTGATACTTTTTCAGAGATTGAACTCAATAAAAAATTTAAAGACAAAAGTGATGTTGCCTTTGTATTAACACCAACTTCTGCTAAAAAGTCCCTCAAAAATAGAACTATTTCCTGGGAAGTAAATAACCAAGATTTAGCTCCAAAATTAATTATTGAGCATATCCCAAAACGACGATATGCTGTTGAGCAAGTTTATGATGCTAAACTTATTCATGAAAATGGAAAGATTAAACTTATATGGAAAAATCCTGATAATAAAGCACTTAAAGGAGTTAAAGTAATTAAAAATGCTTACCGTGCTCCCCTATCACATATTGATGGTCAAAAAATATTTGCAGGTATGGATAACTATACCTTTGATGATTTTGGAGCAAAAGATATTGAAAAGTATTTTGCTATTTTTACCTATGATGATGTTCCAAACTATTCAGAACCAATTATTTTAAAATATGAGCCAAAATAGATTTTCTATTTGGCTTATAACTTTCCTAGTAGTTTAAAAACTTATTTTCTCTTATCCAAGCTTTGATATAATTATTTATAATTATATCAAAGGATGCTATATGTTAATGAAATTTAAAGAGTTTTACCCTATTGTTCACACAACTGCTTGGGTAGCACCTAGTGCGGATGTTATTGGAAATATAGAGATAGGTAAAGACTCTTCAGTATGGTTTGGTTGCGTTTTACGTGCAGATGTTAACGCTATACGAATTGGTAGTCGAACCAATATTCAAGATTTATCAATGATTCATACTGATGTACATACCCAAACAGTCATTGGGGATGATGTTACTATTGGGCATAAAGTTATGCTTCATGGTTGTACCATAGAAAATGGTTGTTTAATAGGTATGAGTGCAACAATTTTAGATGATGTAGTCATTGGAGAAGGAAGTATTGTAGGTGCTAACTCGTTAGTTACTCAAGGAAAAAAGTTCCCTCCTAGAAGTTTGATTATGGGAAGCCCAGCTAAAGTTGTTAAAGCACTAGACCAAAAGGATGTTGATGGACTTATTCGTCATGCAGCTCATTATGTTGAGTATAAAAATGACTACTCTTAATAGATAGACTTTGTTCTATCTATGATTTTCTTTTTAGACAAAGAGATCGGGTTTCATACTCACCTGTTCTATAGTTGAGTTTCTTTTGAACTTTAAAAATATACCCCTCTTTCATACACTCTTTTTTCGATAACTTTGATATATCATTGCTACATCCTGAAAAAATAAAAGTAAGACTTAAAATAGCAATTAAACTTTTCATAATGTACTCCTTCCTCATAATTACATTATAGTTAGTAATGGTACTTTAAAAGTATCATTTAATTTGTTATTTAATTATTAATCAAATAAATTTTTCAATTCATATAAAATATTTTTTCTACTTTTTGAGTATTGAAACTCAAGACCACTATTTTGTTCCATTATCTGAGAAGACATCTCTTTAAGTTCATTTACTTGTTCTTTTAATAAACTGCTTAATGTATCAATCTCTTGCTCTTTTTTTATTAACTCTTTATAGTAGTACGTACTTTTATAAGCTTTATCTATCTCTTCGCACAGTTTATCTATCGTAAAAGGTTTAACAATAATATAGTTAATGCCATAGGTAATTAAATCAAGTAGTGTATGTGCACTTGAATCTGATAATGTGACTATACAGGGTAAATTTGGTGAGATATGTTTAATTGATTTAATAAGTTCCATACCTACCATATGAGGCATATGTAAATCTGTAATAACTAAGTCAATATTATAATTAATAAATATTTGATATGCTTCTTCTTTATTACTTGCAGTTAAAACATTTTTATATATTAAAGAAAGAGATTTACTGACATTTTTGCGAATATCCTCTTTATCCTCAACATATAAAATCGTAATATCAACATTACTTATTGCTTTCATACTTTTTTCGAGAACTATATTTTTCATACTAAACTCCTCAATTCTAAGTATAGTTTTAAATAGTACTTGAATAGTATTATTTATTAAAAAAAATAAGTAATTTATAAGAAAATAGAGAGGAAATACTTTAAAACATACTCGAATAGAGTATGTTTATATTAATGAATATTAATTTTATAACCAAATCCATAGACATTTTCAATATCAAGTTCTGGTATTTTTTTACGTAATCGGGAAATAATGTTTTTTAAATTTTTTACATCAGGAGAAGTCTCTTCATTATCTTTCCATAAATGCATGATAATTTCATCAACCGTATACGTTTTTTCAGTTATTATAAGTAATAAATCAATAAAAAGAAGCTCTTTTTTCGTCAGTTTTATGTCCTCTTTTCCTCGAGTAAGTTTCTTTGTCTCTTTATTCCAAATAAGTGCTGGTGTTAAATTAACAAGACTGCTTTCTATATCACTGTTTTCATTATTTTTTGCATAAATATCTTTTGAAATATTAAATATTGTATGTACAAAACTATTGATTTCTATAGGCTTTGTAATAAATTGAGAAATCCCAATATTAACAAGCTGTAATAAATACTCTGATTCACTATGTGCTGAAAGAACAATAACAGGTTGTTCTTTATTGATTTTATAAATCTCTTTTGTTAAATCAATACCATCCATTTTAGGCATTTTAATATCTGTAATAAGTAAGTCATAATAGGTTTCAGTATCATCTAAAAAATCTTGATATTGTTTTAATCCCTCTTCTCCATTTTCTGCAATATCTACATGAGTAAAAATATCACTAAGAAGTTCGTGGGTCTCTTTTCGAATAAACTCATCATCTTCTACAAATAAAACATGCATATCTTTTGCATATTTTTCTAATAAAATATAATCAACCATTTTATCTCCACATTCATTTAGTATATCATTATACACTATTCGTTATTATTTTACAGTAATATAAAGGCAAGAATAATAATGATATATGATGAAATGTTTTTTAAAGAGATTAATACTGTATTAAATGCAACTATTGAAGGCGTTCTTTTAATTGAAAATGGTTTTATTGTAAATGTCAATGATGCTTTCATTCAAAGCTTGGGATATAAGTCAAAAGATGAACTAATTGGTAATTTAGCGGCAGGCTGTTTAATGCCATCAGCTGGAGAAAAATACATAGAGTATAATAAAACAAAATTTCAAGAAGTAACTCTTCTTTCTAAAGAGAGTGAACTTATTCCTGCAATTATTAAAATAACAGATATTACACTTAAATCAAAACTCTTTAAAATGGTCTCTATTTTAGACTTAACGGAATTAAAAGAGAAAGAGACTTTATTACTTAAACAATCAAGAATGGCTGCAATGGGTGAAATGATATCAATGATTGCTCATCAATGGCGACAACCACTTGCAGCGATTAGTTCAGCAACAGCAAGTATGAAATTAAAAATTGCCATGAATAAAGCTGATTTAAATCTTTTTGATAAAAAAATTGATGAAGTCGGTACATATTTACAATATATGTCAAAAACAATTGATGACTTTAGAGATTTTTTTAAAAATGATAAAAAGAAAAACTATTTTTATTTAAGCAAACTAGTTAAGCTTGGAGTAAAAATGGTTCAGCCATCTTTACAGGCACATGGAATAGAAGTCAATATTCAAAACAGAGAACTAGAAAAAATTTTTCTTTATGAGAACGAACTCCTTCAAGTGATACTTAATATTTTAAATAATGCTAAAGATGCTTTAGTAGATAATAAGGTTCATAAACCTCTAATTATAATCAACCTAGAAGAGACTCGAAGTCGTCAAATACTAACAATTAGTGATAATGCAGGAGGTATTCCTGAAAATATTATTGACCATATTTTTGAACCCTATTTTTCAACCAAAGAGAACAAAAATGGTACAGGCTTAGGATTATATATGTGTAAAACTATTATTGAAAAGCACTGTAATGGAGAGATTTTAGTTGACAACACCCAAGAAGGATGCTGTTTTTCTATTATTTTAAATAAATAGACCTAAAGGTTATTCAGTTTTTTATAACTCTCATCAAGTTGGTTATAAAGAATTTCAAAGCTAACATTTTCCATGGATTCTAATAAAGAAACCATAATGACATTATCTTCTTCTTTATTCCACTCTTTAATATAAGTCCCCTCTTTATATCCGTTATCTTGTCTAAATTTATTGAGACAGTTTTTACCAATATAGAGCTTTTGCAACCACGTAAATGATAAACCAGAGATTTTACAACATCTAAAGAACTGATCAATAAATCGTTCAATTCCACTAAAAGATGGCATATTCCCTGTTTCAATTGCTAAAGAGATATATGAAAGCTTTTCAGCCTCTTTTACCATAAGTTTCACATCAATCTCTGATGCTGCTTCATAAATACAGTGCGTGTTAACTAAAGAGACTGCTTTTGGTACATTGGTCTCCTGAAGAACATAAGACATTAAAAAGTGCCAAATATCAACAAGTTCAACATGAATATTATTCATATCAGGTTGAGCATTAATATTTTTCCAATGCTTCCATGGTGTAGAGTCAATGAGTTCAGCTACTTCCATATGAATACAACGTAACCAATTAATCTCTTTACCAAATTTATTAATTCCTAATTCCCAGTTATTACCATTTGTTGAATCATTTAATTCCTTTTGTAGTAAAAACATCTCTTCAAGTTTCGAAGGGAAGCTTGATGCTTCTTCTAAAAGTGATGCTAAAGGTAAACACTCTTCTACAAGGGTATCCAGTGCAGAGCTATTAGGTAAGTTAGTATCTCCCTTTAATAGATGAATAATGAGTGATATTGTATAAGGGACTTCATCTTTTTCTTCCCATTGCAAAACATCTGAAGGGGTCATACCCACATATTTTGCAAAATCTTCAATGGTTAGAAAGCCAAGTGATTTAGTAGTAACTTTTAACTCTTCATATAACAATTTTATCTCCTAAAATCAATGTATCAATTATAAATATAAACAATTATTGTACATAAAATAAACTTTATTTTACGTCAGTACATCCTTAGCCTATATTTTTATTGCTCTTTTATAAAATTAATAACATAAGTAGATTAGTTACGTAAAAGTTCAATAGCAAAAACTGCACCTTTATTACTATTTCGCACAGATAATTTTCCATGACTATGTTGTTCTATAATCATTTTACTCATATATAACCCTAAACCTGTACCATTTTTGTTCTCTTTAGTTGTAAAATAGGGTTCAAAAATTTTATGCATAAGATTTTGAGAAATACCCCCTGCATTATCCTCTATCTCTATATATGCGCAATATTTATCATACCAATACCGTAAAATCAACTCTTTTTTTTCAACTCTTTTTTCAACAAGCGCATCTTTAGCATTTTTCATAATATTAATAAGGACTTGTACTAAATCTTTATCATAAAGCTCAAGTTCTACATCATCTTTTTTATTGATAAAGACAGAGATTGTCTCCATTTTAAACATATATGAAAGAAAAGAGAGTGCGCGTTCAATTACTTGACTTAAACGTACTTTTCGTTTTTGTTTTGTTGGTTTAAAGAATTCCCTAAAATCATCTATGGTTGTTGACATATAGGTTAATTGTTGATTAATCTCTTCAACCGTATTATCCAACATTTCATCCGTTAGTTCACCCTCAATCATTTTGGTTAATGGAAGTTTTTGTACTAAAATAGAAATAGCTTGTAAGGGTTGGCGCCACTGATGTGCAATCATTGAAATCATCTCTCCCATAGCTGCTGATTTTGACTGTTCTACTAACATATGGTGTTGTTCTTCAAGAAGCTTTTTTGTTGTTATATTTTGTCGTATAGCATCAAAATATATTAGGTTACCGTGACTATCTCTTTGAGGTTGAATGGTTGTATACACCCAATAAACTTCGCCTTTTTTTGTTCGATTTTTAATCTCTCCTTGCCATACTTCACCTTTTTGAACACTATTCCATAACTCTTGATAAAACTCCTTAGGTGTTTCAGGATCTCTTAAAATATTATGATTTTTACCAATAAGTTCCTCTTTACTATAGCCACTAAGCTCACAAAAAGGTTCAGATACTTCAATAATATTTCCTTTTAAGTCTGTACGCGACATTATTATATATTTATCTACCATGAGTAAAGATTGTTCTAACTTATTATGTATTGTTGAAACAAGTTTTGAATACTCTTGTAAAACACCAAAAAAGTTTTTCTCATAAATAGTGGTTAGTTCATTATAAACTTCATAAGAGAAAGCACCTATCTCATGAGTTCTAGAAAAAAGTGCTTTTTTAAAACCTGAACATAAAACAAATAAGTCTTGTGAAGTCACTTGTTTCTCTTTTAAATAATTTATGAGATTGGCAATAGAAGGACAACTTCCAATTTTGTTATTATCTTTTAAAACTTCAATATAATAGACTAAAACATCAACTGCAAAATGTTTTACAAAATATTCCACATCAATATTATATTTTTTGAAAAAGTGCAATATCTCTTTATCTTGAAGCCAATAACGGATAATTAAAATTTTATTATTTTCAAAGTCATTGATAATATTAAAAAGTTGCATTGTTATCTGGGATTATTACTTTTTAGCGTAAAAAATGAGCAATCAGCTCCACTGGAGCTTTTTACAACAACACTTGGAATCTGTTGAGATTTAAAACCATAAGCCTTGCAACCGTGGGGTTTATTCTTTTCCCACGTAACAAAATAAAATTTACATTTTTGACATACTATTCGAATCATAAAGTTATTTTATCAAATAAAAGTATAATAGAAATTAAAAAAAAACTAAACGGTCACCTTACTTTCAATAGCTTTTGCAAGGGATAGAATATCAACATTTTCTAAACTCACTCCTGTTGGAACACCTTGAGCAATTTTAGTAAAGTTTAAACTATAGTTTTTAAGTTTATCTTCAATAAAAAGAATAAAAGCATCATTAGATAAAGAGGGAGTTATAGCAAAAAGAATATCAGATACTTTATTAGTTTGAACAAAACTAAGTAGTTTTTCTAATACTTCAGCTTCAAGCTCTTCTATAACAAAGTAGACTCCATTAAATTGTTTAGACTCTTCAATTATAAATATATCTTTTGCCGTTTGCACAATACAAACCGTTTTTTTATCACGTAAATCATCTAAACAGATTTCACAAATTTCATGTTCACTCATACTTCCACACTGAACACATTTATTGATTGATTTAATGGCATTTTCAATACTATGGGCAATTTTAATCCCACAATAGTTATCTTGCATCACAATATGATAGGCCAATCGTTGCGCAGATTTTCTTCCAATTGTTGGTAATGATTCAAATGCATCAACTAAATCATAAAATTTTTCAAGTCCTTTTTTCATAAGGCGGATTATATATTTTTTTAGATAAAATCGCGATAAATTTATATGAGGAGTTACTAATTGACTGAAATTGATTACTACGAATTATTAGAGATTAGTAAAGATGCTGATAAAAGCACACTGAAAAAAGCCTATCGTAAAATGGCAATGAAATATCACCCTGATAAAAATCCAGATGACCACGAGGCTGAAGAGAAATTTAAAGCAGTAAATGAAGCCTATCAAGTACTAAATGATGATGAAAAACGCTCTATTTATGATCGATATGGAAAAGCTGGTTTAGAAGGTCATGGACAAGGTGGAGGCTTTGGAAGTGCAGGCTTTGATGATCTTGGTTCTATTTTTGAAGAGATGTTTGGTTCTGCTTTTGGTGGCGGTGGACGACGTCAACAAAGAAAAACTTACAACTACAATTTAGATATTGGATTAGAAGAAGCTGTTGAATTTAATGAAGCAGTATTTGGTTGTAAAAAAGAGGTTAAATTTAAATACAAAAATGCTTGTAAACCATGTAAAGGTACAGGGGCTAAAGATGGTAAGCTTGGAACGTGTAGTACCTGTGCTGGACAAGGGCAAGTTCATGCTAGACAAGGTTTTATGACCTTTGCACAAACCTGTCCAACTTGTCAAGGTTCAGGACAAAGTGTTGCTAAAAAATGTACAAAATGTACAGGGTTAGGATACGAAGAGATAGAAGATAGTTTTGAAGTAAATATTCCAGAGGGAGTAAATAACGGAAACCGTATTCGAATCTCAAATAAAGGTAATATTGCACCCGATGGTACACGAGGTGATTTATATATTCAAATTCTTGTAAAAGAGGATCCTCACTTTATAAGACATGATGATGACATTTATTATGAAGTACCACTTTTCTTTACACAAGTAGCACTTGGTGGAAACATAACTATTCCTGGACTTCGTGGTGAATTAGAGTTAAAAATTCCTGCAGGAACAAAAGATAAAGAGCAATTTAAGTTTGAAGGGCAAGGGGTTAAATCGGTTCAAGGATATGGGCAAGGTGATTTAATTGTGCAAGTAAAAATTCAATACCCTAAGAAACTCAATGATGAACAAAAAGAGTTACTGGAAAAACTCCAAGAGAGTTTTGGAATTGAAAGTAAACCACACGAATCAAACTTTGAAGGTATGTTTGATAAGGTTAAAAACTGGTTTAAATAAACAGAAGTGGAAAGTTCCACTTTTGTTTACTTTTTAAAACATTTTTCTAAATGTTTCTCACACATTGGCTTTGTTAAAATTGAGACGATAATTGCTGTTAATATAGACAATGGCAAGGCAATAATCAAAGCATCCACAAAAATAATTTTCCCACTTAAAATTGAGTGTGAACCTGTTAAAGCTTTTGCAATACCTAATGATTTTGCCTCTTTAAAATGAACAAATACAAGCCAAAATGAGGATACTATCAAACCAACAATCATTGATGCAATTGCACCTTGTGTTGTCATGCGCTTCCAAAAAAGTGCCCCTAAATATGTTGGTAAAAATATAGAGGCACATAAAGCAAAGAAAATAGCCGTACTACGAGCAATAATTGCAGGTTGATTGGAAAAGGCATAAGCTAAAAATACAGCAAATGATATCATAATAATAATTCCAACACGAGTAACCAATACAGAATTTTTCTTTGTTGAACTTATCTGCTCAAATAAATCTCTACTAACAGCTGTTCCCATGGTATGAAACTGAGAAGACAAGGTACTCATTGCAGCACTGATTAACGCCAAGAGAAAAATAAGACTAAACCAACTTGGCATTGCATTTTGAATAAAATGAGGAATAACTTTCCCAATACTTCCTGCACTTTGTAAGGCATTTTTTCCATCATTAAACTCATAATACCAAGCGTTGGTTAATGTACCAACAATATAAATCACTCCGGTTGTAATTAAAATAAAAACTGCACCAATTAATACTGCTCTATTTAACTCTTGTTTTGATTTAACAGTCATAAATCTTACGACTAATTGAGGTTGTGTTAATACCCCTATTCCTACACCTAAGGTAATAGTAGTAATCATAAATAACCAACCATTAGACATAAAGCTAGGCATTTGAGTCCACCCATTAAATCCCCAAAGAGTTGAAAGTTTCATCATAAAATCTGAACTACCTGGTTGAAAATCTTTTAGAGAACTATTTTGTAATGATACGACTGTATTTTCCCAAGCTTTATCCAAAGTCATATAGGCTTTTTCAATACCTCCTAAAGAGTCAAAGGTGACGTAAAGCAATATAATCATTGCTAAAAACATCATTGTACCTTGTAAAGCATCTGTAAACATAACTCCTTTTAAACCTCCAGCTAAAACATATGCTGTGATAATAAGTGAAAAAAACAAAAGTGCAATGTTATAATCAATACCTAAATAGACTGATATAAACTGTGTTCCTCCAATAAGTACAGCCGTTGCATACAAAGGCATAAATGACAGAATAAGAATACCTCCAAAAACTTGTATAGCTTTTGAATTAAATCGCTTACCTAATAATTCAGGGAAAGTGTGGGCATTTAAGTTATAGCCCATTGACCGCGTGGGATTTCCTAAAAAAACAAAAGCAATAAATATTCCTAAAAAAATATTTAAAAAGGTTAACCATAAAATAGAGTGTCCCAACCATGCAGAAACACCACCAAAACCAATTATTGCTGCAGTTGAAATAAATGTAGCTCCATAAGATAACGCCATCACATAAGGGTGTGTATCTCTACCCGCAATTAAATAATCAGTCGTATTTTTTGTTTTTTTAAATCCCAAGAAACCTAAATACCCTATTACTGATAAATAAATTAATATAACAATATTCTCAAATGCTCCCATCACAAATCCTCCCCAGAATTATAATATTTTTTTATAATATAAAAAGTACGATAAAAGTTTTGTAAAGTTGATTAAAATAGTTTAGAATTTGATTGATATCGGATTATTTGTAATATTTGAAGGGTTTTCCCTTCAAATATTAATCATGGAAACATTTTTCTAAATGTTTTTCACACATTGGCTTAGTCATTAATGAGACAATAACAGCCGTTAAAATTGAGAGTGGCAGTGCAATTATAAGAGCATCAACAAAAATAATCTTTCCACTTAAAATTGAGTGTGAACCTGTTAAGGCTTTAGCAATTCCAAGTGATTTTGCCTCTTTAAAGTGAACAAATACAAGCCAAAATGATGATGTTACAAGACCGACTATCATAGAAGCAATTGCTCCTGCTCGTGTCATTCGTTTCCAAAAAAGTCCTGCTATAAATGATGGCAAGAAAATAGCTGCACATAGTGCAAAGAAAATAGCAGTACTTCGTGCAATAATAGCAGGTTGCTTATCAAAAGCGTAAGCTAATACTACAGAAAAAGAGATCATTAAAATGATTCCTAATCGTGTAATCATCACAGAATTTCCACCTTTTTTAAACTGTTCAATTAAGTCTCTACCCACTGCTGTTCCCATGGTATGAAACTGGGATGAAAGAGTACTCATAGCAGCTGAAATAAGTGCAAAAAGGAAAATAAATGCAAACCATTTTGGCATTGCAGTGTTAATGAAGTGTGGAATTACCTTTCCAATACTTCCTGCACTTTGTAACGCATTTTTCCCTTCATTAAACTCAAAGTACCAAGCATTTGTTAAACTTCCTACAATAAAGATAATACCAGTCATTGATACAATAAATAGACCACCAATTAAAACCGCTCGATTTAACTCTTGTTTTGATTTAACGGTCATAAACCTTACAATGAGTTGTGGTTGAGCTAAAACTCCAATTCCAACACCTAAGGTAATAGTTGTAATTACAAATAACCACCCATGTGACATAAAAGCAGGCATTGCATTCCAACCACTAAACCCCCACATAGTAGAGAGCTTCATCATAAAATCTGGACCTCCAGGTTTTAACTCTTTTAATGAAGTATTAGCCAGTGTTCCAACTGTTTGGTTCCATACATTTTCAAGTTTTGCAAAGGATTGTTCCATGCCACCTAAAGAATCAAAAGTTACAACAAGTAAAATTACCATTGCCACAAACATAATAGAGCCTTGTAAGGCATCAGTTAGCATTACGCCCTTTAATCCACCAGCAATTACATATGCAGTAATTATAACTGAAAAGACTAATAATGCAGCATGATAATCTACTTCAAAATAAAGAGAAATAAATTGCGTTCCACCAATTAATACTGCCGTTGCGTACAGTGGCATAAAAAGTAAAATAATAATTCCACCAAACATTTGAATAAATCGTGAATCATAACGTTTTCCTAAAAACTCAGGAAAAGTGTGTGCATTAAGACGATACCCCATCTTTCTTGTAGGATTCCCTAAAAATACAAAGGCAACAAAAATACCTATAATGATATTAAAAAATGTTAACCATAACAGTGAATTACCTAACCAAGCGGCAACGCCACCAAATCCAACAATCGCAGCTGTTGAAATAAATGTTGCCCCATAACTTAATGCCATAATAAATGGATGAGTATCACGTCCAGCTATTAAATAGTCAGTTGTATTTTTTGTCTGCTTATATCCTAAAAATCCTAAGTAACCTACAACTGCTAAATAAAGAATGATAATAATATTTTCTAAAGCACCCATTTATAGATCCTCATCAATCTTATCTTCAGTTTTAGCCCACTTTTTGGCATCTTTATCTACAACTTCTTCCGCACCTTTATTCCAATTCATTGCCCCGTACCAAACACATAGTAAGGTAGAACCAATAGTCAACCAAAAGGCTAAACTAACTCCAAAATCTGCATTAGCCATAATTTTCCCCTCTTTTTTTGCAAAGTGAAAACATTTTATATAAAAATTTATTACACCAGAATAAATTAAGATTAAATATAAAACTAATCTATTTAACTAATCTATTTTTTATAA
>CAZIES010000045.1:0-17974 GCA_964538295.1 uncultured Arcobacter sp.
TTTTAAACTATTAGGAAGATTAACAAGTTCAATCTCTTTATCTAAAGAGAGAACCGTATTTATATCATGGTGTTCAAAGAGATAGCTTTCATTTTGAAGTGAGGTGTTAATAATATCAGTAAGATTGAAAGGTATCACCGTGTCTTTATAAGTAAAATCCCTAAAGGTTTCAATTGTTTGTGATAGGTCATTGGTTGTTTGAATAATGTTTTTAATACTGGCATTGAAATCTTCGTCATTTAAAACACCCATCTCTTTTTGTATCTCTAATCCAGAAGCACACGTAGAAATTATTGATAAAGGTTGTCGCCATTGGTGGGCAATATTACCAATCATTTCCCCTAATGCTGCCATCTTACTCTGTTCAACAAGTTCCATTTGCTGTTTTTGAATTTTCTCTTTTAACTCTATTTCTTTTTGAAGAACATTATACAAATCATCATTAACTGCTTCAAGCTGTTTTGTTTTGATGATAACCTCTTTATAAAGATTAAGTTTATTAATGAATTGATGATTTTCAATAGGTTTTGTTAAATAGTCAATTGCTCCTATTTCAAACCCCTTTTGTTGAAACTCTTCTTCTTTAAAAGCTGCTGTGAGAAAAATAATAGGAATATTTTTTGTCTTTGGATTGGACTTTAAATATTTTGCCGTATCAAAACCATCCATGCCTGGCATTTGTATATCTAAAATGATAATATCAATTTCGTTTTTATAGGTAATTTTGAGTGCTTCTTCTCCACTAGGAGCTAGTAATAAATCGACATTTTCAATATATTCATCTATTAAGTATTGTAATGCAACTCTATTGGCCTCTACATCATCAACTACTAATATATTTATATTTTTCATTTTTTCCTCTTATATATTTTATTTTTTTCATCAATTGTTAGGTATTTATTATGGTTATATAATGATTCACTCTCTCCTAAAATTAAAAAACCATAGGAGTCAAGGGACTCTTTAAACAGATCAAAGATTCTGTTTTTTAAATCTTGGTCAAAATAAATCAACACATTTCGGCAAAAAATTAATTGAAAATCATTAATTTTTGCATCTAAAGCTAAATTGTGCCTAAAAAAGAGGATTTTATCTTTGATTTCCTCTTTTACCTCTACAAAATTATCATGTTCTACAAAGTACTTACTAAAACTTTGATTACCACCTGCTTGATAATAATGTTTTAAAAATAGATTATAACTCTCTTTTGAATAAAGCCCATTTTCTGCATTCTTTATTATTATATCATTTATATCCGTAGCATAGATTAGACTTCGTTCAAGTAAACCTAGCTCTTTTAAAAAGATTGCAATAGAGTAGGGCTCTTCCCCACTACTGCAACCTGCACACCAAATTTTAATATCAAAGTAGCTATCAAGTTTAGGTAAAATATCTTCTCTTAAGATTTTAAAAACATTTGGGTTTCTATAAAAGGTGGTAATATTAACAGAGATATTTAGAAAAAGGTCTTTAAAAATATTTTTATTATCTAAAACGATATTTTCAAACTCAAAAAAACTTTTTGGCTTTAATCGACTATAAAAAAGATGAATTCGTCGTTTTATATGACTTAAACTGTATCCACTGTAGTCATACCCATACTTTTCATAGATTTTTTTTAAAAAGTTTTGAATATCCGTATCATTAAAAAATTCACATTGTAAGTTGTTTTCAAGAAATTCATTAATCTCATCAAGGGTAAAAATATAATCATATTGTGATGTTTTAATAGCGTTTTGAAGCATAGGTTTGGCTTCACACTCTTGAGGGTCTTGTATAATAACAGTAGTACCATTATTATGAAGTGAGGTTAAAGAATCGCTGCCATCTGCTCCATATCCACAGACCAAAATAGCTAAAAGTGTATTGGCATATTCATTAGACAGAGATTCAAAGGTTGTACTAATAGAGGGTTTTGAAAAGTTTCGTTTCTCCTCATTGGTTAAAAAAATAAATCCACCTGCAACTATCATATGTTTTGCTGGGGGTGCTACATAAATTGTAGCAGGTTCAATTTTCATATCTGATTGTGCTTCAACAACATTGTAGTGTTGGGTACGTGTTTTAAAAATCGTATCTAAACGACTCTGCTTATCTGCTTTTTGATGCATAATGACAAAAACTGATAGATTAGATGCAGGTAGGTTTTCAATAATAGAGATAAACCTTGATAAACTTCCTGCACTTCCCCCTAAAGCTAAATACTCTAAGTTAAGAGTTTTAAGTTGATTTTTTTTGTAGTTACTTTGATAAGTTAGTTCAAATCCTAACGTCATGAGATAACTTTTTAGAGTTGCTTCATTTGTAAAAATAGTTAGTCTCTCTTTTACTTTTGTTAACGCTAGAATAATCTCTTTTGGAATCATTTGAATATTTAAAAAATTAACCTCAATACGATTATCATGTTTTAAAAACGTAAGAAGTTCTTTTATATCTGATTTTTTATCAAGATTTTGTACGATTATTTTAGTAATATTCTCATGTTCTTGGGCGAGTATATTCATTTATGTTTCTTCTTACTCCAAACGTTAATTAAGTTTCCTAGTATATTAAGATCAATAGGTTTTGCCATGTAATCATCTGCACCTAATTGAATACACTTTTCTCTATCTTCTTTCATAGCTTTTGCGGTTACGGCAATAATTGGAATAGACTTTAGCTTCTCATTTTCACGTATTTTTTCCATCGCTTCATAACCATTCATAACGGGCATCATAATATCCATAAGTACTAAATCTATTTGATCATTTTTTTCAAGAAATTCGATGGCTTCTTGACCGTTAAATGCAGTATATGTTGAGGCATTAAACTCTTTAAGTGCAGCATCAAGGACAAAGATATTTTTTATATCATCATCAACAATCAAGATATTCGTTCCCTCTAAGTCAATGGTTTCAAAAATTTCATTATTATCCTCTTCTTTTTCTTGATTATCCCGATGTAAAAAGAGGTTGATTTCATTTAAAATACGTTCATTAGAGTTTACAGTTTTAATAATAATACTGTTGCTATATTCTTGAAGTTTTATTTTATCTTCTTTAGTTAAGTCTTTTCCTGTATAGATAATAATTGGTAATTTGGGGTGTGTATTTTTAATAAACTCACACACCTCATAACCACTTCCATCCATTAATCCTAAATCAACAACCACTGTATCATATTTTTGGGTTTTGACTTCTTCGATGGCATCTTCTGCTGTTTTAACTCCTTTAATATTAACACCAACACCTACAAGTTCAATAAGAGCTTCCCTATGTACTTCATCATCTTCAACAATAAGTAAGTCTTTTATCTTTTTTTCTTGAAAGTTATCAATAGAGGTTAAGACCTCATTAATATCTCCATCAAAAACAGGTTTTTGCAAATAACCAATGGCACCTAACTCTAAGGTTTCAGAGTTTTTATCTTTGGAGGAGATAACATGTACAGGGATATGTCGTGTTGTTGCGTTTGATTTTAACTCTTTTAAAATATCAACACCATCCATATCTGGCAGTGTCAAATCAAGCATAATCCCTTTGATATTGTAGGTATTAACAAGTTTTAAAGCAGTTACTCCATCGTGAGCAATGAGTCCAAAGTTTCCATTTCTTTTTATCTCTTCATAAACAACTTCTGCAAACATAATATCATCATCAATTACTAAATAAGCCTCTTTATCTCCAAGTGTTTCCCTATCATCATTAGGTACTATTTGTGGTGAAACCGGCTTACTAACAGCAGGTTTTTTAACTGCTTTTTCTACTTTTTCAAGTTTGGGTTCTACTTGTAATTGAGGTAAGTCTTTTGTTTCAAGATTTGGTAAATCAATACTAAAGGTACTTCCTTTACCTTCTTGCGAAGTAACAGAAACATAACCACCTAAAAGTTTACTAAGTTCTCGTGAAATTGATAATCCAAGTCCTGTACCACCAAACTCTCTACTTGTACCACCTTCTGCTTGGGTGAAGGCTTTAAAAATTAACTCTTGTTTTTCCTTAGCAATTCCAATTCCTGTATCAATAACTGAAATTTTAAAGCTTTGATTTAAATCTTTTGATGGAGAAATTTTTAATGTAACTGATCCCTCTTTAGTGAATTTAAAGGCATTTGAAATAAGGTTACGAATGATTTGAGATATTCTAGCTTTATCACTGTGAATGATCTCTTGATAATCATCAATTATATGAAACTTGAGGTTTTTATCTTGTGCTGTAAAGTCAAAGGTATCTTTCATTTGAGTTAAGAAATCAGCACTTTTAAAGTTATCAATTATAACATCCATTTTTCCTGATTCTACTTTGGATAAATCTAAAATATCATTGATTAGTCGTAAGAGTTCATTACCTGATTCAAAAATTGTTTTTGCTTTTTTAATATCATCATTATTGAGTGTTTGTTTACTGTTTTTTTGAAGTAATGAAGATAAAAGAATAATAGAGTTAAGGGGTGTTCTTAACTCATGGGACATATTAGCAAGAAATTCTGATTTGTATTTTCCTGATTGTTCTAACTCATTAGCTTTTCGTTGAATATCTTTTTTGGTCTCTTCGAGTTGCTGGTTTTGTAGTTTTAAATTTTGTTCTGAGATTTTTAACTGTTGTTGTTGCTCTTCCATATTGGCATTAGCTTCTTCTAGTTGTTGTTGCTGCTCTTCCATATTGGCATTGGCTTCTTCTAGTTGCTGTTGTTGCTCTTCCATTTGAGCGTTGGCTTCTTGTAACTCTTTTTGATTACGTTCAAGCTCAAAGTTAGCTTTTTTTGTATTCTCTAGCAACTCTTTAACTTTATTGTTTTGAATTGCTGTTGCTAAGGCAATACAAATGATTTTGTTGGTTGTATCAAAAAAGTCCAACTCTTTTTGTTCAATCTCTTTAAAAGAGCCAATCTCTACAACACCAAAGAGTTTCTTGTTATAAATGAGTGGAAAGGTGTAGGTATTATATGCAGATTGAGTTAGCGTTCCTGTAGTGATAAGGTTTTCATCTTTTTTAATATTTTTTAGTAAAATAGGTTTTTTTTGAAAAGCAACTTGTCCTACAATTCCCTCTTTGAGACTAAATTCATTGGAGAGTTCATCTCGCACAACATGGGCAAAACTAGCATATTGGTTAAGTTTACTATTTTGTTCATCAAAGAGATAAAAAACACCCACACCTGCATTGATATGAGAACATAGGAAGTTAATTGATTTATCACTTACTTCATAGAGTTCATTTTCATTAATTAAAACTTGATTTAATTTGTTAACCCCATCTTTAATCCATTGTTCGGTATTTTTTTGGTTGATGGTCTCTTCAACTTTTTGAATACCATTATTAACTACTTTACTCATAATGCCAATTTCATCTTTTGAAACATCTGTTAAAAGTGTAATTTCTTGTTTTTCTCCATTTAAATATTTAAAAAAGTTTAATAATCCCTCTTGAAAAGTATCTAAAGGCGAAAAAATGACACGCTTCGCAATTGATAAAACAATAAAACTTAAAATTAGAATCGTACCTAATATTGTTAAGATATTAATCGTTATGGTATCAATAATACTTTGTTGTGTTACCTCTTTTATTTTATTGATGGAAGCATTGATATTATCAATGTACGCACCTGTTCCGATAATCCAATCCCACGGTTGAAATTTAATCACATAAGAAAATTTTGGAAAAACACCTTCAACATCTGGTTTTTTTGTTTTATAGCGAACTAAACCTTCGTTTTGAGTACCTGAAGTTATACGTGCCATTTCATTAAAAATAAAAATGCCATCTTCATCTTTATAATCCGATAGAACTTTTCCTACTAAATCATGTTGAATAGGGTGCATAAGCATTTTGGGCTGGGAGTCATTTATCCAAAAATAACCATCTTTACCATATCGAATTTTACTTATTGCTTGTAGTGCTTGTTTTTGATATAGTTTGGTATTTGAAGGGTCATTTAAAGATTTTTCATGAAAAACTTCAATCGTTTTTAATGCAATTTGTACGTAATATTTAAGCTCTTCTTCTTTTGATGCAAAGGCATCTTTTTCAAATTGTTCAGTAATAATATTTGAGGTACTTTTTAGTGCACTGTTAGATTCTATAAGAATAATCACAGAGACTATTAAAATAGCGCTAATAACTAAAGAGATTAGTTTAGCTTTAATGGAGATATTTTTCATATGAACTCTTTTATAAATAGATAAAAATTTAGTTATATTTTATCACATATAAAATAAGCCTTACGACTAAAGTTCGTCTTTTTGGGATTATATTATTAATAATACTATTTCTTCACAAAAGAGTCCTTCTATAACACTATTTATAGTTTCTTTTAGATATAATCGCGACATAATAAATGAGTACAATAGGAATTTAAATGGTTCAAACGGTTAATATAAAAAAAGCATTCGGTTCACGTGTTCTTTTCCAAGATATCAATATTAAATTGGACGGAGGAAAACGTTATGGACTTATTGGTGCGAATGGTGCTGGTAAAACGACCTTTCTTAAGATTTTATCTGGCATCGAAGAGGCAACAGAAGGTGAAGTTCAAGTTCAAAATGGAAAAAAAGTAGGAACACTTGGGCAAAATCAATTTGCTTTTGAAGAGTATACTATTTTTGATACGGTTCTATTAGGAAATAAACGACTTTACGATGCAGTAAAAGAGAAAGAAGAACTCTATATGAGTCCTGAGTTTACTGATGAAATCAATGATAGACTTGGCGAGTTAGAGATTGTGTGTTGTGAAGAAGATCCAACATATGAGTATGATGTGAAAATTACTAAAATTTTAGAGGACTTAGGGTTTCCTGCCTCACAGCACCAAGATTTAATGAGTACAATCACTGGTGGTGATAAGTTCAAGGTATTATTAGCACAAGTACTTTATCCAAAACCAGATGTTCTATTTTTAGATGAGCCTACAAATAACCTTGATATTGTTACTATTGGATGGTTAGAAAACCAGTTACAGCACCATGATGGTACGATGGTTGTTATCTCTCATGATAGACACTTTTTAAATGCAGTATGTACCAATATTTTAGATGTTGATTATAAACAAATTCGAGAGTTTAGTGGAAATTATGATGATTGGTATATTGCTTCAACTGTTTTAGCAAAGCAACAACAAGCAGATATGAATAAAAAGCTTAAAGAAAAAGAAGAGTTAGAGAAGTTTATTGCACGATTTAGTGCGAATGCTTCTAAAGCAAAACAAGCAACTTCAAGACAAAAACAACTGGATAAACTTGATGTAAGTGCTATTCAAATCTCTTCTCGAAGAGACCCTTCAATTATTTTTAGACAAAAAAGAGAAGTGGGTAAAGAGTTATTATCTGTTAAAAATATCTCAAAATCATTTGATGGGGAACAAGTACTAAAAGACATCTCTTTTACTCTTGAAAAGGGTGATAAAATTGCTTTAATTGGACCAAATGGTATTGGTAAAACAACACTTTGTGAGATTATTGTTGAGAATTTACAACCTGATACTGGTGAAATTCACTGGGGAGCAACAATTCAAAATGGATATTTCCCTCAAAATGCAACGGATTTAATTGATGGTGATATGACCCTTTATGATTGGTTAAGAAATTTTGATAGAGATGCTGATATTGCAGAAATTAGAAACTGTTTAGGACGAATGTTATTTAATGGTCAAGAGCAAGAAAAAGAAGTAAAAGCGTGTTCAGGTGGAGAGAAACACCGAATGATGCTCTCTAAAATTATGCTAGAACAACCAAACTTTATGGTACTAGATGAACCTACAAACCACCTTGATCTTGAAGCAATTATTGCGCTTGGAGAAGGGCTGTTAGCATATCCAGGTTCTGTTATTTGTGTCTCTCACGATAGGGAGTTACTTGATGCTTATGCCAATAGAATTATTGAAATTCAAGAGGATGGAAGCATTGTTGATTTCAAAGGTAGCTATGAAGAGTATATTGAGTCAAAAGAGGCTTAATATTTAAGATAAAAGAAGCAATAACTTGCTTCTTTATCGTGGAATAGTTACAAGATTTTCTTTAAGGCTTCTCCTATTTTTGCGGGGTTAGCTACAACACAAACCCCTACACTTTTTAACGCATCCATTTTCTCTTTTGCTGTTCCACTGTTTCCACTAATAATTGCTCCCGCATGTCCCATTCTTTTGCCTTTTGGTGCTGTTTGTCCAGCAATAAAAGCGATAATTGGTTTTGTAATATTCTTTTTGATATAAGCAGCTGCTTGAATCTCTAAATCTCCACCAATTTCACCTATTAATATAATTGCTTTTGTCTCTTTATCCTCTTCAAAAAGTTGTAAAAGTTCTTTAAATGAAAGACCAATAATTGGATCTCCTCCAATACCAATTGCTGTGGATACTCCATAACCTGCTTCTATAATTTGATACGATGCTTCATAGGTTAACGTCCCTGATTTTGAAATCACACCAACTTCACCTTTTTTAAAAATAGTTCCTGGCATTATTCCAAGTTTACACTCTTGTGCTGTAATAATACCTGGAGAATTCGGACCAATAATACGCATATTTTTTTTATTGGCATAGACCTTTGCTTTTTGTATATCTTTAACTGGTGCACCTTCTGTAATAACAATAGCAAGTTTTATTCCTGCACTTGCAGCTTCAATGATGGCATCTGCAACAAATCTTGCTGGTACAAATATTAAAGAAACCGTTGCTTTATTTTCTTTTAAAGCCTCTTTAACTGTATCATAAACAGGTAGTCCTAGATGAGTAGTTCCCCCTTTATTAGGCGTTACTCCCGCAACAATTTTTGTACCATATGCTAAACACTGCTCTGTGTGAAAGGTACCTTCTTTCCCTGTGAATCCTTGTACAATGACTTTGGTATCTTTATTGACTAAAATTGCCATAATCTCTCCTTTTCACAGTCTATTTATTTGCAAACTTGACAGCTTTTTGGGCACCATCTTCTAAGTTAGCTGCTACAATGATATTTTCAATGTTTGAATTTTTAAGTAACTCTTTTGCTTCGTTTGCATTTGTTCCATTGAGTCTTACAATAACAGGTACAGTAATCTTAACATTTTTTGTCGCTTCTAAAATACCATTTGCTATACGGTCACATCTTACGATACCACCAAAAATATTGACAAAGATTGATTTAATTTTTTTATTTCTTAAGATTATTTCAAAACCTTTTGCAACGGTATTTGCTTTTGCTCCACCACCGACATCTAAAAAGTTTGCAACATCACCACCAACATGTTTAATAATATCCATAGTAGCCATTGCTAAACCTGCTCCATTGACCATACAACCAACATTTCCATCAAGTTGCACATAACTTAAACCATACTCTTTGGCTTCGCTTTCATTTTGATTCTCTTCATGTAAATCACGCATATCTTCAATATCATGATGTCGATATAAAGCACTATCATCTAAACCCATTTTCCCATCAAGAGCAATATAGTTTCCATTTTTGGACTTGACTAAGGGGTTGACTTCTATGAGTTCGGCATCATCTTCATTGTAAATATGGTATAAGGTTTTTGCAAATTTGATAAATCTTGGAATATCATCATTGGGTATTTCTAGTTGATGTGCGAGTTCAATTCCTTGAAAATCTTTAAAACCAATGGAGGTATCAATTGGCATTTTTACAATATCTTCAGGACTCTCTTTTGCAATTTTTTCTATCTCTACACCACCTTTAGATGAGGCAATAATCATGGGTGTTTCTAAGGCACGATCCAGAGCAATAGCTAAATAGAGTTCATACTCTATTTCTATGGCTCTTTCCATATAGACCTTTTCAACTATTTTACCTTGAGGTCCAGTTTGATTAGTAACAAGTTTCATACCAATCATATTTTTTGTGATTTCTTCCACATCACTTAAGGATTTTGCTAATTTAACTCCACCTGCTAAACCTCTACCTCCAGAGTGAACTTGAGCTTTAATAACCCACATTTTACCACCTAGGTCTATGGCTTCATTGATTGCATTTTTGTGATGGGTAAGAATTACACCTTTGGGAATGGGAAGATTATACTCTTTGAAGATTTGTTTGACTTGGTATTCGTGTATATTCATAACAGACTCCTTTTAGATAATAAGGAAGTGATATAATAAATTATACTACAAGTTTATATAATATGTATAAGAAATGAGATTAAATAATTTTATAAAGTTTTATTAAATAAGAATCAACTGATTCTTATTTAATATGTGAAAGTGTTCTAGATTGTACTCTTGCTTCTTTTCTTCGAATAGCGTCGTTATATCTTCTTTTATCATCTTCAGTTACAGGCTCTAATTTTGGAACAGGACTTGGTTTACCAGTTGCATCCATACCAATCATAGTGAAGTAACATACATTTGTATGTTTTGTTGATCTATCTTTTACATCTTCTGAAATAACTTTAATACCAATCTCCATAGAAGTTCGTCCTGTGTAGTTTACTGATGCATAGAATGTTACAAGTGAACCAACTTTAATTGGGTTTTTGAATAATACCATATCAACTGATAAAGTTACTGCGTATAAACCAGTATATCTAGCTGCACATGCATATGCAACATGATCTAACATTTTTAAAATTTCTCCACCGTGTACATTTTCTCCTGAAAAATTTGCTTTATCTGGTGTCATAAGCATTGTCATTGTTAGTGTTTTGTCTCTTTTTATCTCACTCATCATTTGCCTTTTTGTATGTAATTTGAATCTAAATAATTATAGACTAAAACTAAGTGATTTTTTAGATTTAGCATAAATTTCTTCATAATAGTATTCAAAATATAGAAAAAAGTAACATTTTTGATATAAGTCATTAATTTATGTTTAGAAAACGGTTATAGTTTCTTATCTCAAAAGAGATTTATAACATATTATTCATTTGCTCTTCAGTTAATGTTGTAACACCTAATAAACAGCTTTCTCATATTTTGAGCTTGTACATCTTCTCCAAAGATTAAACAAATCGGTTATCCGATAGACTGAAGAGCTACCCCTAATTTATACTTACTTTAAAACTGTGCTATAATTTTGCTAAATAAAATTGGATTAGTTATGGATAGTATCAAAAAAATAATCAATATATTAAAAGAAGAGATAGTATTAGCTCAAGGGTGTACAGAACCTATAGCACTAGCTTACGTAAGTGCTAAAGCAGTACAAACGTTGGGAGAGACACCTGATAAGATTGATATTTATGTCTCTGGTAATATGATAAAAAATGTAAAATCAGTTGTTATCCCTAACAGTGAGAATATGGTAGGGATTGAATCTGCTGTAGCTTTGGGTGCAATTGCTGGTAATGCCAATGATGAATTAATGGTGATTAGTAATTTATCGTGTGAAGATATTGAACAAGTACGCCAGTATAAGAAAAAAGATCTTATTACAGTAATACATGAAAAAACGGATGTAAAACTCTATATTAAAGTTGTTGTTTATAGTGGTGAGAACTCTGCCTTAGTAGAGGTTAAACATTTTCATACCAATTTAACCCGTATTGAAAAAAATGGACAACCCCTTATTGACCAAATATGTAATGATTTTGATTTTAAAACAACAACAGAAGATAGATCTATTTTAAATATAAAACTTATTTATGATTTAGCAAAAAGTATTGATACAAAATTAGTAGAACCTCTTTTTAATGAAGTGATTGCATACAATACAGCTATTGCAAAAGCAGGGTTATCGGAAGAATACGGTGTTAATGTAGGCTCTTTAATTCAAAAGAATATTGATGTTGGCTTATATGGTGATGATGTACGAAATAAATGTGCAAGTTATGCAAGTGCTGGAAGTGATGCTCGAATGAGTGGATGTGCTCTACCTGTTATGACAACAAGTGGTAGTGGTAATCAAGGAATGACCGCCTCTTTACCTGTTATTAAATATTGTCAAGAGAGAGGTTTTAGCCATGAAAAAATGATACGAGCACTCTTTTTCTCCCACTTAGCAACCATACATATTAAAACTAATGTTGGGCGACTCTCCGCTTTTTGTGGGGTGATGTGTGCTTCAAATGCGGTAAGTGGTGCTTTAGCGTTTATTGAGGATGCTAGTTATAATACCGTAGCAAAGGCAATCACAAATAGTTTAGGGAATGTTTCTGGAGTAATTTGTGATGGTGCAAAGGCTTCTTGTGCAACTAAAATTGCTACTGGAATCTATGCTGCCTTTGATTCGTATATGTTAGCATTAAATAATAAGTCACTTCACGGTGGGGATGGTATTATTGCTGATGATATAGAAGAGACCATTGAAAATATTGGTATTTTATCTCAAAAAGGGATGAAAACAACTGATGAAGTTATCTTAGGAATTATGCAAGAGAATCGATAAGTTCATGAAAGACTTACTTAAAGTAACTCTTTCATTTGTGTTTCGGTTAAAGTTGTAACCCCTAAAGTTATGGCTTTGTCATATTTACTTCCTGCTTCTTCTCCATAGATTAAATAATCTGTTTTCTTTGAAACAGAAGAGCTTACTTTTGCACCTAAGGCTTCTAAATCTTTTTTTATAATACCACGGGATTGACTCATTGTTCCTGTTAAAACAACGGTTTTATCTTTAAATGCATTCTCTTTTACTTCAACTTTTTGCTCAACTTTTGGTTCAATAATATTAATAAGCTTAATAATAATCTCTTTGTTTACGCGCATAAACTCCAAGAATGATAGTGCCATTTGCTCTCCAATACCATCTAATGCAATGAGTTGTTCATAGGTTAACTCTAAAAGCTCTAACCCAAACTCTAAACAGATTTGCTTTGAAGCTACTTCACCAATATGTTCTATTCCTAAGGCATTAATGATACGGTGAAGTTCACTATTTTTAGTATTTTCAATGGCATTAAGAAGGTTATTGATTTTTTTAGCTTTAAATCCTTCAAGGTTTTCTAAATCTTCATATTTTAAAGCGTAAAGGTCTAAAATATCATAGATTTTCTTTTCACGGACAAGTTGTTCGACGATTTTGATACCTAAGCCATCAATGTTCATACAATTTTTACTTGCAAAGTAGATTATAGAGTTTGTTACAATACTGGGACAGTCAAGGTTTTGGCACTTTATGAGTGTTCCTTCATCAAGAAGTTCACTTTGACATTGCGGACAAGAAGTAGGGCGTTGTACTTCTATTTCTTTGCCATTTCGTCTATCTTTAAAAACTTTAGTGATTTTAGGAATAATATCCCCACTTTTTATAATAATAACTTCATCATTAAGTCGTAAATCAAGTCGTGCTATTTCATCATAGTTATGCAGACTTGCCCGCTCAACGGTGGAACCATCAATGTGTGTTGGTTCTACAACTGCTACAGGGGTAATAACTCCTGTTCGTCCTACTTGTTGAATAATATCAACTATTTTTGTTGTTTTTTCAACAGCTGGGAATTTATACGCACAGGACCAACGTGGAAACTTGACAGTAAATCCTAATTCCTCTTGAGTCTCTATATCATCAATCTTAATTACCATACCATCAAGCATCATAGGGATTTCATCCCTTGAAGCGATGATCTTATGATAGAGCTCTTCAATACCCTCAACCGTTGTTGTTTTTGTTGTCATTGGAGGATGAACAAAACCCAAAGAGTAGATGTATTCCATCATTTGTGAGCTTTTGGTATACTCTAAAGAGTTTTCTCCTACACCCCAAACATTAAAAAAGAGTTTTCGTTTGGCTGTAATATTGGGGTCAAGTTGACGTAAACTTCCTGCTGCTGCATTTCGTGGATTGGCAAAGAGTTGTTCGTCGTTTTTTAAACGTTCTTGATTAATCGTTTCAAAATCATCTTTTTTAATAACAATCTCACCTCTAATTTCCAAAAGGGATTTCTCTTTGATTTGTAAAGGAATAGAGTGAATCGTTTTAACATTATTTGTAACATCTTCACCAACAGTTCCATCGCCTCGTGTTATGGCTTGTTTGAGTAAACCATTTTCATAAATTAGATTTAGACTAGCTCCATCAAATTTTGGTTCACAATAAAACTCTAAGTTGGTATTGACTTTTTTAGCACGATTTATCCAGTCAATGAGTTCTTCTGTATTAAACACATCCTCTTGTGACCACATACGACTTAAGTGACTCGCTTTTTCAAAACCATCTAAAACAAAACCACCCACACGTTTATTAGGTGAATTAGGATGAGAATTCTGAGGAAAAGTTTGTTCGTAAGATAAACACTCTCGGGCTAAAGTATCGTATTCTTCATCGGTAGCTTGTGGATTATCCTCCACATAATAAGCGTGCGCCCAAGCAATAAGTTGTTCAATTTTTATGGTGTATTGTTCTAATGTCATTATCTATCTTTATATGCGTTAAATTTTTTGTATTGTATCTAAAAGTATGTTAGACTTTTTGAAGAATATCTACTCTAAATGGCTTTAAAAAGTAAGCACTTTCATCTTCTTTGGCAAGTTTTAGATACTCTTTTTGAATTTTAGTATAAAGTGCTGCATCTATAGCATCATCATTATAGGTTAAGTTCATCTGTTTTTTTTCAAAATCTTTAAAATTATTGTAAACGACTTCACTGTTAAAAAACACCTCTTTAAAGAGTTTCATGTCATTATTATCTACACACGCTTTAATAGCTTCAAAGGCATCTTTACGAACTTTCTCTTCATTGTGAAATAGAGAGACTAGATAGTTTTGCTCTCCCAAGAATAAAGGCTCACTAATATAGGCTAAACCATTGGGTTTAAGCACACGTTTGATTTCTCCAAGTGCTTGATTCATCAGCTCTTTTGGAATATGGTGAAAAGATTTAAACATAAAAATCATATCAATACTACTGTCTTCACAGGGAATATTTTGTGCACCACTAAGTTTGAAAGTGATATTTGTAATATCTAATTGTAAGTTTTTTTGATGTTGAATTTCATCTATTTCACACGCAATTATTTTACGGTTTTCTCCTGTATTAGCAATTTTTTGAGTCATTGTTGCTGCGCCACAACCAAGCTCTAGGATGGTTTTATTATCTAAATAAAAGGATTCAACAAAATAGTGTTCATTCAATGTTTGGGTAATATTTTCATTAAGTAGTTGCATAGATTTTCTTTAAAATTTATTTTTATAATTATACTTGAATCTTCTTTATTTAAGAGCTTTTTGTTATAATTTGCACCATGAGTTATTTAGATATATTTATTATGGGGTGGAACCTCAATGCTATGATGTTTGTGATTAACTTCTTAATTGTTCTTAAAGTAGTTAGTTCAAAAAAACAAGAAGATTTTAAAGAAGAGAGTATTGTATTACGGGATTTAAAACAAGAGTTTGAACACTATTATCCTTACCGAAAATATGTGACGCTACTAACATATATACTGCCTTTTACTGCTTTTTTTAGAATGAGTTATCGACTTTTTGAGATGTATATGTTCTTTGGTAAAAATAGTGGTACAACAATGTATGATTATATGACATATAAATACCAATCAGACATTAACCTAGCAAAACAAAGAAGTAATACGCACTAACGAATACCTTCTATGAACTATTTTATTAAACACTACAATAACAAGGAGAGTTTGATAAAAGAGGTTCAAGGATTAAAAACCTTAAGGGCATTTCTTCAAAAAGAAGATATTAGTGAGGTTGATATTCCTGAAGTTATTGGTTATGATAGAACGACCTTAACCCTTCAAAAAATAGAAAATAAAAAACCTACACCATTACAAATGCAACAGTTTGCTACTGCTTTAGCTAAGATTCATCAAGTTAGGTTTAAAGAGTATGGGTTATCGTATGATAATTTTATAGGATTAAATCCTCAAAAAAATAGTTTATCACAAGAGTGGGGTGCTTTTTTCGCCGACTTTAGACTAAACTTTCAAATAGATTTAATAAAAGAGTCTCATATTCGTACCCTTTTTAAAAAAATACTTATTAATAATCGTTATAAGCTTATTAGCTTTTTAAATGAAACGTGTGAGCATGCTAGTTTAGTTCATGGGGATTTATGGTCAGGAAATCTCCTTTTTAGTTTTGAACAAATCTATTTAATTGATCCAGCTATCTATTATGGCGATAGAGAAGTCGACATAGCAATGAGTGAGATGTTTGGTGGTTTTTCCAAAGAGTTTTATTCAACCTATGATGAACAGTTACCGCTTAGTAAGGCATACCAAGATAAAGCAATCATTTACAATTTATACCATTATCTTAATCATTATAATCTTTTTGGAGATAGTTATTTACATGATTGTGAAGAGGGTTTATCTTTTTTAGAGAAGTTATAATCACTTTTCTGTATAGCTATCCTTAAAAATTGAGACAAAAAGTATAAGAAAAAAAACAGGTAAAATATAGCTAATAAAATAGATTGCTAATGTTTCATCAACTAAATAAATACCATAGGATACAACAACCATGGCCAATAAAATTAAAAGGGTCAGTCTAATAACTGGAAAAACGTCTTTAAAAAACTTTATCATGGCTGTACTTTAGCTAAAGAATAGTTAACTTAATCTGTTATTTTACTAAAGCTTTATGATTTTATATACTTTTTTTGAGTTTTTTGTAAACTCAGTAGCCTCTTTTTGTGTATTAAAACGATTATAAATATAATCTCTTTCATCAACAACAACCCAAGGTTTAGTTATAGCCAAAATCTCCATGAGATATTGACAAAGCAGTGCTTCTGAAACTTCAGTTGTATGGCTATACTTTAAAATATCAAGATATTTTTTAGTTAACTCTTGTACGGTAATAGGATGCATACTTATCTCCTTAGGTTAAAATAGAAAACCTAATAAGTGTAGTTATAAATAGTAGAATTTTAATCGAATAGTTTTAATTTTACTAATTTTAGAGAATAGTTTTAAAGATTTTAAAGGAAAGGTTGTGTATTATTTCAAACTCTTGTGATCGCGTAACTCAGTGGTAGAGTGCCACCTTGACATGGTGGTGGTCGGCAGTTCAAGTCTGCCCGTGATCACCATACTTTATAAATACATATAAAAATCTAAATAGAGATTATTCTTTAATTGCGTCAAATAAATCTCTTTTATCATCAATGATACTTTGAACGTCAATAATTAAACCTATAGAACTGTTCCCACGAACAGTAGCACCACTAATACCAATAACCTCTTTAAAGTTTTTATCAATTGGTTTGACAACAATTTGTTGTTGATGTAAGAATTCATCTATAAATAATGCTACTTTTTCTTCTCCTGCTTTAACAACAATAAGTATACCTTGTTCTAATTTCTTATAGTCGCTTTTAATATTTAAGTATTCGTACATTCTAATAATAGGAATAAAATCTTCTCGTAACATTAATAGTTCTGAAGTTCCGTCTCCTACAGCTTTTATAATATCTGGTTTAGGTTGTAAAGACTCTATAATTGAAGCAGTAGGTAGAATATAGTATTTATTACCAATTCTAATGTTTAAACCATCTAAAATGGATAATGTTAAGGGAATAAAAATGGTTATACTTGTTCCTACACCTTTTTTCGTGTCAATAGTCATAGAACCATTAATCATGTCAATATTTTGTTTAATACTTGACATTGATTTATCTTGTAAAATAAGGGAATCTTTTTCATTTTCATTCATATTATGCAAATCATCTTGAGTTATTATTCCTTCCTCTAAAGCATTTTGTTCAATTCTTTTTAAATCAATACCTTTGCCATCATTTGTAAAGGTGATAACTATTTGACCATTTATTTGTTCTGTATTTATAGAGATGTTTCCTTTTCTATTTTTTCCTTTTTTTTCTCTTTGTTCTGGAGTCTCTATTCCTTTTATTACGGCTTTTTCTAAAATGTCATTTAATATTATACTTAGGGAGTCAATCATTGATTTGTCAATCTTTGTATTTTCTCCAGATATTTTTAATTCTATTTCTTTTTTATGTTCTTTTGATAAGTTTTTAACTAATTGAGGGAAATCTTTATAAATATCTGACATACTAATCATTCTAAGTTCCATAGCGTAATCTTGCATCTCTTTTATATGTCTCTCAAATAAGATTGTAGTATCTTGCATTTTCTTTTTATC
>CAZIES010000046.1:0-17506 GCA_964538295.1 uncultured Arcobacter sp.
TCTATTTACAAAAAGATAATAGGTTATTATTGATATAACAACTGAGTTTTTTTAAAGCACTATCTAAACGAACTGTAAAGCCAGAGGCTAATACCATATCGATATAATAAATTTGAGAATTAAGCATGGCGTTTGTATTTTTTATTTGTTTATTTCTAAAATCTTGTTTACTATTATATGTAGAATAGATAATAACATCAGGATTGATTTCAATAATTGATTCATTGGAAATTTGAACAAATTGATCGGATTTTATTGGATTTACTCCTCCAGCAAGTTTTACCATTTGACCAACTTTTGTTTTATTCCCCGCTGCTAAATAGATGCCTTCGTCTTTAGAAAAAAGAAATAAAACCTTAGGAAGGTGACGCATATTTTTAAGTTCTTTTTGAATCTTGTTTATATTATGTTCAATTCTAGTAATCATTTGATTGGCTTTAGGTGTCTCATTTAGTGCTTTTGCTATTTGTTGTATTTTTAATTTAGTGGATGCAATAGTTGGCTTATCATCTATTATATATGTTTTAATACCATATTTAGGAAGAGATTTAATCAGTGCTTTTGGTTTTGCGTATTCACTTACAAGTATGATATCTGGTTTCATAGACAAAATACCTTCTTTGGGAAGACTTAGCCAGTAACCTACTGTTGGCAAATCCCTTACAACTCTTTGAGGATATATACTTGATAAATCTATAGCCACTAAATCATCTTTGTGTCCTAATGCTATAACTGTTTCCGTGATACTTCCTCCAATACTAATTAATCTTGAGGCATTTAATAGAGATACTGATATTGTTAGTAATAGTATTAACTTAACTAAAATATTAAATCTCACGTTATATTTCCTTTTTAAATCTATATCACTGATAATGTGTAATTATTTTTCTTTTACACTACTTCGATAAAGACTAATAAACCAATCATCCTTAATATCTTCATTGTCAAGATTTGTTAATATAATCTCCATTCCATCATTTGTGACACTAATAGAATCGATTTTTTCGTTTGGAATCTCAAGAGTGTTGGTGCAGTAAAGCCAGGCTTCTTCTTCGTATCTTAGCTCATGAATGTCATAACCGTTCTCAAACTCTTTAAGTAAAAAGTATTCTTCCATTATGCTTCAATATTCTTTTGATTTTTTTCATCAGAGTATTTTGAAATTTTTAAGAGAGAACCTTTTATTTTAATTTTTTTCAATTCTGCTTCTTCTTGTAGAAGTTCAGCTTTAAGTGCATCAAGGCGTTTTTGTAAGTTTTCGAAATCAAGTTGATATGAATGAGAAGCCATAATAAATCCTTTATTATAATATTGATATAAATTATAGTTGAGTTACAGACAACTAACTTCAAAAGTAGCTGTCTGTAAAATTGTTTGTTTAAAATGTGGCACGAATTCCTGTAAAAAAGAAAGTTCCTTTATTTGAACCTAAGACATCCTCCACGCTTTCATCAAATACGTTGTTAACCCCTCCAAAAAGTTCTACTCCTTTTTTGAGTTCATAGTTTACGTTTAAATCAACAAGCGTATAAGCTTTTGCTGTTGCATCGGTAGTTGATTCTGTTGGAGCACCACGGTTTAGTGTTTTAACATAATATTGCTCTCCAATGTATCGTGCCGTTGTTGCTACATCAAATTTTGGACTAACCTTATAGGTTCCAGCTAAAGAGAGAGTTCTTTCTGGATTAAATTCTAAATCTTTATTGGTCTCTTTATTTTCAGTCCTTAATTCATTCCATGTAAATTTTGTCGTAAATTCAGGAGTAAAATCATAAGAGATGTTTAATTCACTACCGTAGGTTTTTGCTTTAGCAATATTTTCAAAAGTGTAGTATGACCCTGTGTTAACTTCTGAAATACGGTCTTTAATATCATTGTAAAATATAGCTGCATCATAACTTAACTTCTCATTTTTCCCTGAAAAACCAATTTCATAAGCATTTGTAAATTCAGGTTTTAAATCATATCCTACAACTTCAGCCCCTTGTTGTAATCCTGTAGGGGTTTGTTTATTAATATACATCTCTCTCATATCTGGCGCTCGGTATCCTTGAGCAAAGTTTGTTCGAAGGTTAAGCATTTGTGAAAAGTTTTTTACAATACCCGCTCGAAAAGTTGCTTTATTTTCTGCATTGGAGATTTGATCATAACGTAGACCAAAGATCGCGTTAAGACTATCATTTATTTCCCATTCATCTTGAATATAGATAGCTTTGTAGTCAACTTTTTTAGTGCTATATTCATTGGCTTGGGCAAATACTGTTGCATCACGTGTCTCATCACGCTTTTCAATACCTGCAGTTAAGAGATGATTATCATTTAATGCATAATTAGTCAAGGCTTCGTAGGTCAAAACATCAACATTGGCACGCATTCCATCACTGACTGAGTCTGCTTTACTACTATATCCCATTTGTGACCAATAAATTGCAGTTGTTTCATTTCTTTTTTTATAAGAACTTAGATATACACGTAGTTTTAACGTTAAATCGTCACTCAGTTGAGAAGTAAGATCTGTTCCTATATCTAACCGCCTATTATCATCAAAACTATCTACAGGAACATTATAAATAGGAATACCCGTTGAATGGTTTGATGGATGATAGTATCCTATATACGTACCATTTCTCTCTTCATCCATAAAATTAAACTCAAATCCAAGGGTATTTGTTTCATTTAGGTCATAATCTAAACGACTTCCTAAGGTTGTAATTTGACTTTTCTCTTGATAGGTAACGTTAATATTTTCATAACTATCAGATATTCCATTTACCCCACCATTTGCGTGTACTGAAGGTTTTACTGTTGTAGTTCCTTGTTTTGCATAAACATCTGCATCCTCTTTTTGAGTATAAGGGTCAGTATTTGTTTGATTGATAAAGAAGCTATATTTTAATTTGTCTTTTTTTCCGCGTGTTGAAAAATTGATATTTTTGTTATCCCCATTACCATCTTTATTTACGCCATATTTAACTTCTAAGGATGACACTACATTTTGGGTTGGTTTTTTGGTAATAATATTGATTACCCCACCCGTTGCATCAGCTCCATATAACGATGACATTGGTCCTTTAACAATTTCAATTCGATCAATGGTACTTGCTGCAATTCTGTCTAAATCAAATGGATTTTTTACTTCACCTGCAAGACGTCGTCCATCAACTAAAAAAAGCGTTCCACTAACACTCATACCACGAATTGAAATAGAAGATTTAGAGACAGAACTTGCATTTGGAAAAGTTCCAAATTGTAAGTTAAGTCCAGAGGTACGTTGCAAAATATCTTTTAGTGATTCTGCTGCCATTGCTTCAATCTCTTTTTGTGTGATGACTTCGATTGAAGCGGCAACACCATTTATTGATTTTTCTGTTTTAGTAGCAGTTGTTACGGTAACTTCATCTAATTGTTGTGCTTGCATAGAACTAACAATTGCAATTGATGTCGCTAGTGAGATAAATGTGTTTTTTTTCATTGGGTTCCTTTAAATTTTTTGTAATAATAATAGTTTTGATAATCATTATCATTGATTTAGGTCAAAAAAAAGAATTATTTGTTTAAGTTATAGCTACTTTATAAAGTAGCAGGTGTTTTTGGTATTTTTATTGTGTTTATTTTTAGAAGGACTCTTTTTTGCAAGTGCTTCTTCATGACTAATTGAAGCTTTTAATTTTTCAAATCTTTTTTGTAGTTCTTTCATGTTTAGGTGGTTTTCTGACATAATCACTTTTTCCCTAGTACAATGATATTTAGTTTTTCATCCACTTTGTAGTTTAAATATGATGAATCAAGGATATGAGATATCTCAAAAAAGTCATCTAAGTCAACACTGTTTGCACATTTTAAATTGATAATGTTTTTGTTGTTTTGGTCAACTTTAAAAGTAGAAAAAGTACCTAATTTATTTATTAGTAGTTCACTCATGAAAAAACCTTTGTATAATATTGATAATCGTTATTATAATACTAGCAGTTGCAAACTTAAAGTTTATTGATAATGGTTATCAATAAACTCTCTTTTTTAAATTTCTTACTTTTTCTTTTTATGATTAAAGTGATTTATTTCTAACGAGTGCTTCTTTATTAAGGGGCTTAATTGGAAAGCTACTGCCACTTAAATGTTTAAGTTCATTATGCTTTTTATTCCCTTTGTGCGTTAAAGTTACCTTTGATGATTCATTTTCGGTGATTCTTTTTTTATAGTTCTGATTTTTCTCTATGTAGGTTGAAATACTTTTAATGAGTCCTTTGCTTTTAAATTGTTGGCTAAGAATTTGAAGTTTTTCTATCTCTTGGTTCTGTGCATATGTTGTTATTAAACCTTGAATATTGTCTGAACACAAAAGAATTTTTTCAGTTGTTTCAACATTTTGAGTGTTGATTGCATTTTCAAAAATTTTATCTGTATTAATGAGTATCATTATTTCCCTTTATTGATAATTATTATCATAATTGTAGTCTATAAAACTTAAATTTAATTGATATTATAGTTATTTTTTTGGAATTATAAATAAAAAATGTTACAAAATAGTGACAATTTGTTATTTTTATATTGAAAAGCGTATAGTTAACTCAGTTCCTTCTTTCGTATTGCACTCAATTGAACCCAAAAGCTGTCCTTTGGTTATCGTAGAAATAAGTCTTAGTCCTAAAGTTTTTGTTGTATGTATATTGATACTACTTGGTAATCCCTTTCCATCATCTTTAATAATTAGGGTATAAAGGTTATCTTCTTTATATAGAATAACATCAATAGTTCCTTTTTGTTCCTTAAAAGCATACTTCAGTGCATTTGTAATGGATTCATTAATGATTAGTCCACAAGGCATAGCATACTCAATATTGAGAAAAATAGATGCTTCAATATCTGTTTTTACCCTTATATTTTTACAATCACTATAACTAGTTGTAATATCCTCAATTAGCTCTTCAATATATTTTTTCATAGGAATTGAATTAAGATCTTTTGATTCATACAGTTTTCTATGTAGAAGTTCCATGGTATAAATGCGTTCTTGAATATCTGTTAGTATGCTTTTAGTTTGCTCATCTTGTATTTTAGATTTTTGCAACTTGATAAGATTGATGGTCATGGCAAGATTATTTTTAACCCTATGGTGAATCTCTTGAAGTAGGGTCTCTTTTTCTTCTAAAGAGTGTCGTAACTCTTTTGTTTTTAGATTAACTTGATTATCTAGTTGTGTAATATTTTTTTCAATTGAATCTAACATACTATCAAAAGCTGTTCCTAAAATACCAATATCATCATTGCCTTTAATATGACTTCGTATGTTAATATTGCCATTATTAATCTCTCTAGCAGTGTTTGAAAGAATAGATATGGTTCTAAAAAATCTTCTAAAAAGGAAAAAACCAACACTAATTGCAAGAAGTAAAGCAAAAAGTGCTGCTGGAAGAATCTTCCAAAAAGAGGAATCTATTTTATTATCAAAATCTTTTAGATATACCGTTGTTAGGAAAAGTAAACGTCTTTGCTTATCATAGTTTATAGAACGAACCCAAGTTAGTGCTTGTGTATTATAAATATTGGGGTGTTTTTCAGTATCAATAAGATGTAAGATTGGCTCCTTATCTGCAGCGTTAAGTAGTTGCTTTGCAGTTAACATACCGGTTCGTGGATAGTTTATATTAGACATTTTACTAATACAATATTTGGGGTTGTGTAAGGTGTCATTTTTTTGAAAAAGTGGTTGGTTATTTGTATTTGCTTGGCTCACATCAACCCACATTAAGTAGGTTTTTCCTTTATGGAAGTCTTGTGTAAGGTTGAAGCTCTCTTGAATATCTTTTTTGATTTTGTTTTCTAGTGGTTGCTTAGTATCATAAAAACTGGTTGGACTACAAGCTATAACTAATCTTGATTGGTTTTGAAACTCCAGCGCGTACATAATTTGTGAGATTGGTGTTGGACAAACGGATTGTTGTGTTTTGTTTTGAATGGGTGTCCATTGATTGTAAAAGATGTTTTTATTTTGGAATTGTTTGTTTGGATTTGTTTGAATTGTATTTTGTAGATGTTTACTGTCATATTGAATATCGCAATTTATTTTCTTTGCAACAGTATTAATTAAGGTAGTAATCTCTATTGGGTTATGATGATTGTTTATGATTGTGTTCTGAAGTCTATTTAGCTCATATTTAATAAATGTTTTATGTTCTTCTTTTTTAGTATTGGTATGTGTTATTAGAAATTTGACAGCAAGTTTTAGTTGTTGGTTAGTTAGTGCAATCATATGTTCTATTTGATTTTTTGTATACTCTCTTTGCTCTTTTTGCATATTTGGAACAATAAGTGCAAAAAGTATGGTAAGTAGTAACAGCCCTAAAATTAAAAGTGAAGTAACAACTTTAATATTAAAGGAGTTTATTTTTAGGTTAAACATTAAGCAACTTTAAGACGATAACCATTTTCGTAAACATTTTCAAAAATATCATGTCCAATTTTATTGCGTAAGCGATAGACTAAATTACGTAATTTACCCATATCGTAAAGTGATTCTCTCCAAATATAGGAACTAATTTTGTCAAAGCTAACGGTTTCTCCTGCATAGTCTGTTAAGATTTCAAAAAGTTTCACCTCGTTACCTGTAAGTTTTATGGGTTTTTCTTTTTTATAGAGTATCCCCTTACTTTTATCAAAATATAGATTCGCTTCTAAAAGAATTATTTTTTTAGAATGGTTTTGACACAAGGAGTCTTTGTTTTCAAAAAAGTAATTATGTTTATGTATGGCAGTTTGAATTGCAATGGTTAACTCTTTATCCCTGCAAGGTTTCAATAAGTATCCATAAGGCTCACAAGTCATTGCACTTTTAATGGTTTTTTCATCACTGTAAGATGTCAAAAATATAATTGGAATTTGTTTATACTGCCAAATTTGCTTTGCTGCTTCAATTCCTGAGGTAACCCCTTTGAGATTAATATCCATGAGTATAATATCAGGTTCATTTTCAAAAGCACTACTAATTGCCCCTTTTGCAGTAGTTTCTATGCCTAAAACCTCATAACCAAACTCTAAAAGAGTATACTCCAAACCAAGTGCTAAAACGGTTTCATCTTCAACAATTAGAATAGATATTTCTTTATCATTAAAATTTGAAAATTCTTTCATTTAGACCCCTTTTGTGATTTCTGTGAGATTTTTATTGGTTATGATACTCAATATCATTTTAAAATAGAGTTAAAGATAAATTAGATATAACTTCAAACTATCTTTTTTATAGATTTAACTTATGTTTAAATGTAAATTAAAAATAGAAAAGGGAAATAATGCAAAAAAGAAAAGTAGTGTTAAGTGCGATAACTGCACTAATACTGATGACAACTCATTTAAATGCAGAAGATACAACAACGTTAGATTCTGTTGATGTTTGGGAGACTGAAGTTATTAGTTCATCATTAAATCTTGGTTCAGATGCTATTGAAACAAAACAAGCTGATCACTTGAGTGATTTATTAAGAGATATTCCTGGTGTAGATGTTGGAGGAACACACTCTATTAATAATAGAATTAATATTAGAGGATTTCAAGATGAAGATTTATCTATTACTATAGATGGAGCAAAAATATCCAATGTTAATATGTTCCATCATATTGGTAACTTATTAATTAATCCTGATATTCTTAAAAAAGCAGAGATTCAAGTAGGTTCTAATTCAATTGTAAATGGTAGTTTAGGTGGTTCTGTTAATTTTGAGACGAAAGACGGAAAAGATATGCTTGAAAAAGGTCAAGATTTTGGAGCAAGAGTTTCAACAACGTATAACTCAAATGATAGCTTAGGTGGTTCTGTATCTGCTTATGGAAAAATTTTAAATAATGCAGACTTTTTGATTTATCATAATTATGTTAATAAAAATAATTGGACAGAAGGGGATGGGACAGAGACTTTTGGAGTTGATGGTGATATTCATAATACATTAATTAAATTTGGCGTTGATATTAATGATACTAATCGAATTTCTGTCTCTTATGATAGATTAAAAGATAAAGGTGATTATTCACCAAGACCTGATATGGGACGAGATTATAATGAAGGTCGAACAGGTTTAGATACTTTCCCAACAGAATATGTAAGAGATACAATTACGTTAAAGCATGAATTAGACTTAGGAGAAAATCTTATCGTTGATACCTCTATTTATTATAATCAAAATGAAATAGAGAGACATGAAGGACCATTAACAAGTGGTGACCATGTTAGATTTACAACTGGTTTTACAAAGCTATATGATGGTGTTGTTAATGGAAAAGTAAATACGCAAGGTATTAATGTTAAAGCTCAATCTAATATTGAACAAGGTGATTTATTGCATACGTTAACTTATGGAACTTTATACGATAAACAAAGTTCAGAAGTGACTTGGGATGGAGCACCATATGGTGATGATGAAGAGGCTAAAACCTTTGCAATTTATATTGAAGATACTATTGATTTTGATAACGGTTTACTTCTAACTCCAGGTATTAGATATAACAAATATGAATTAGATGGAGCGTATGGAGAACTTGATGATACAGAAGTGACATACTCGTTAGCATCTGAGTATGCAGTCAATGATAATTTAACACTACTTGCGAGTGCCACAACACTTTTTAAAGGTCCTGAAATGGTAGATGTTTTAGCAAGTAATAGAGTATTTGTTCCTGATAATACTACGTTAAAGTCTGAAACAGGGCTCAATAAAGAAATTGGTTTTAGATATATTCAAGATAATGCTTTAGGTGCCGATAGTATTGGTTTCTCTTTTAAATATTTCCAGACAAATATTGAAGATTATATTGATCAAAAGTGGAACTCTATGTCAAATAGAGGTGATCTAGATATTGATGGGTTTGAAGCAAGTTTCGCATACCATAAAGGTAACATAAGCTCTCTTTTAACATATTCTCGAAGTGATTCTAAATTTGCTGACACTGGTGAGCCTTTAGTTAAAGAACAAGGAGATAGTATCTCTTTAGGAATTGATTATAGGGTATCTCCTGAGTTAGATGTCTCATGGGAGTCTTTATTTGTCTTGGAAGAAGATAATAGACCCAATGACCCTAATTATTTAGTTAAAAAAGCTTATAACGTACATGATATTGCAGTTAAATGGCTACCTAAATCGTACAAAGGCTTAAGTATAATTGCTGGTATTGATAATATTTTTGATAAAGCATATGTTTCACACACTTCAGAAAATAGAATTATAGATTCTGGTGGTACTGAATATGAAACTAAAGATTACGAGCCAGGAAGAAATTTCAAAATCACCCTTTCTTATAAATTCTAAAAAAGATTATTCTTATGATAAGAAACGATAGTTTTTTAGTAGAGTCCAAGTCAAATATTGGCTGGACTCATGGTTTTATAACCTGTATTGGCTCAATAGTTTGCGCGTATTTAACAATGATGATAGTGGCACGATTTATTGAAGGTGATTATGCTTTGAAAATTGTCCCTGCTATTATATTAACTCCACTATTGATTAGTGTTTATGCTTTGTGGATTCTTTTTTCGCGCACTATTGTTGTAAGTTTATTGAAAGTTGTTATGCAAAGTTTGTTGTTAGCTTCAATTTTATTAATTAGTATGAAGGTAGCATAAGATGCAAATTGAAAATATTTATTTAAAGTATCTTGTTCGTTCTCATACAATTATTGGTTTAGTAGCACTTTTTCTTTTCTTTTTAGCAACTTATTTTGGTATGATTACACTCTTTTCCCCTTATATTAATGCGTGGCAAAATCCATCACGTCATTATGAAATTCAAACACAAAAAGAGTTAAACCTAGACTTTACTATGTTTCAAGCAATGAAAGCATTAAACTACCCTAATGATAATGTTGAAGTAGTTTTGCCTTCATTTAGAGAAAAAACTATCAGTGTTGGGCAGGGGTTTTCCAATAAGGTTTATATTAATCCTTATACTAATAAAGTACTTGATACACAAAATGAAGATGACTTGATCACACTTTTTTTTAATGATATTCATGTGGGAAGAAATATACCCGTCATTGGACAACTTTTAATGGGAGTCGCTTCCATTGGTTTTGTGTTTTTGTTGATTAGTGGATGTTATTTATATCTTTTAAATCGCAAAAGAAAAAATAGAGAAAACTTTTGGTTTAAATGGCATAAAAACCTATCGTTAGTTTTTGTCCCTTACATTTTAGTATTTGCATTAACTGGTTCCGTTTTAGGTTTTATGTTAAGTAGTTCAACGCCTTTTGCTTTAGCAGTAACAGAAGCAAATGAGTCAAATATGCGAAAACTAGTTGCACCTATTTTATTTCCTAAACATAAAAACCTTTCTCAAAGTGAACAAAATGTTGATATGTTGGAATATTCAAAGCTGTATGATTTGGCAACTAAAAGTTATCCAGAACTTACCATTAAAAGTTTTCATATTTATCGTTGGTATGAACACAATGCACATGTTGTATTTCGTGGTTATTTGGAAAATGCTCGTACACAAAGCAGTAGTGTCAATCGTCTATCTATTACTTTAAGTGGTGTAGATGGAAGAGTATTAGCAAAAAAAACTATGGAAGATTCGCACTTAGGAAATAGGGTTCTTTCACTGTTTTATTTTTTCCATTTTTTAGTTGATGAAGAGATTGAAGTAAGGGTTATTATTGCACTATTGAGTATCGTGTTTGCACTAAGTATTCTTTTTGGATTTCTTATTTGGTTAGAAAAACAAAAGATGAAGCACAAAAGTCAGCATGAGTATTATAGTCTTATGACTAAACTTACTTTAAGTGTGATGTTTGGTGTTATTCCTGCTAGTGCATTTTTGTTAGCTCTTTATTGGATATTGCCTTTTGAATTGATGGATAGAGAGACTTGGATTATGGGTGCTTTTTATGCTTTTTGGACACTTACCTTGTTGCTATATGTTGCCTGTAGAAGCTCGTTTAAAGTCTCTATTGTTTTATGTTTTTTTACGGCTTTATTTTTATTGGTAGCAGTTGGTTTTCACGATATAAAAATGAATTATTATTTTTTTAATGGATTTCAAAATCGTCTTAGAGATATCTTTTATGTGGATATTGTTTTATGTTTGTTAGCTGTGGTTTTTGTTTGCATTGGTTATGCTGGATTAAAAATGTCACGTTTAAGGAGTTTTTATGAGTAGAATTGGGAAGTTAATTATTTTGTCATTGTTTGTAGCTTTACCTCTTTTTGCCCATGCCCCTAAAGTGAAAATATTTTTAGAAGGGGTAGCCAATAATAGTATGCGAATAACAGCTCGATTAGGAGATGAGGGCAATGTTGTCTCTGGTCTTCCTATAAAGGTTATTTCTTTAGTTAGTAAAAAAGTTTTACATGAGGTTGTCTTAACAAGAGAGGGTATTTTGCTTCCCATTCCTGCAGAATCCTATATTGTTACATTAAAATCAAAAGGAAAAATAATTGAAAAAATGGGTATTGCTCCTAAAGGGGGCTTTACTAAAACAGCATCAAAACCAATTAAAGTTGCCTTTTACACAATGTTAGGCATAAATCTTTTTTTACTTTTATTAACTGTTATGGCATATGTTTATAGAAAAAAACGATTAAAGGTTTCAGGCTAAAAGTATTTACTTTTAGCCTGGAATACCATCCGCTCTTTTTTGTAGTAAAAATGGGAAGAAGATTTTCATATAAATTATAAAAGGAATTGCCCAAAGAATAGAAGAAATAATGTAAGCTTCCATTGTATACATTTCGTAATAAGGAATAAAACTTCGAATAAAAGTTGCTATGATAATTAAAATAACTCCTAAGGTTGTCCAAAAATTCGTAAAGATATGTCGTCCTGTATGTACTGTTGATACGATAATCATAACTAAATAAAACACCAATCCAAATACACCCGTTGTTAAAAAGTGTCTAAAGTGATTTAAGGCATTGATATCGTCGTTGAGATAATCAAATCCCATAAAACCATAACCAAGAGCGAGTAAAACTAAAATACTCATCATATATAGAACAAAAGGTTTTAATAAAATATTGTTATCTTTTAAAATAAAATCATTGAGTATTCCTAAAACTGATGCAGCACTTGCAAGGGCAAGATAACCTAAAATAGAGTTTGTTGGAAAGAAGAACTCAACAATTGTATATAAAGTAATACAAAATATAGCTAAATTATACCGAGGGGATCGAGAATAAAAGGTCTCATCAATACCTTCATCCGTAAGCAGTTCATTGATAGCTTCCATATTTACTCGTCTTAGAGCCACTAATTCTAAAACAGTAAATGCTCCCAAGGCAACTTTTAAAATCTCCATGGTTGTTGTATCAATCAGTTTAGCTGCACTTAAAAAAAACCAGATTTGAATAGCTATTAAAATAATAAGCATGTAAGCTAGTGAAATATGACGACGTTTTGGGTCAAGTACTACCGGTTTTACAATAAGAAGGGTTATCCAAATAATAAGTGGAATATTAGTTAGGGCAACTATGTAAACACCTAGAAAATCCATAAACCAAAAACTAATACGGCCAATTGCCCAAAAGCCAATAATATAGGCTAAGTGTCGTCCTACAATAGGAACAGTTCCTGGAAAAAGCTCAGGAGCACCTGTTAAAAAGAAGGCAATGATTCCTGCTGTTCCAATTCCAAAAAGCATCTCATACATATGCCAAGTGAGTAAATCATCGATAAAACCTAATGAAATATAACCGCCAAATGCAAATGCCCAAAGCAAAATAGAGATAATAATATAAGGTGCCAAAAGAATAAACATCGGTCGAAACCCATAGGCTAAAAGAGGTGGAAAATTCCCTTTGGGGTAGTGGGTATAATGACTTGTGGCATACTGTCTTTGTTCGTTTTTTTCACAACTCATTTTAGCTCCAATTCAAAGGTTTCAATAATCGTTTTATTCGAGAGTAGTTGTGCCGTTTGTTCATATACAAAGGTATCGTCTCGCTTGCTTTGTGGTGTATCGTATTTGAAAGTTTCAACGATATGTCCCACTGGATCTGCTTTTAAGAGCATAACTAGGTCACTTAGTTTTATTGCTTCCATTAAATCATGGGTAATAAATAGTACCGTCAGATTCTCTTTTTCAATGGTTTCAATAAGTAAACTTTGTAGCTCTTTTTTAAGTCCAATATCCAAAGCTGAAAATGGTTCATCCAAAAAAAGTAGTGAGGGTTTGGTTACCATTGCTCGTGCAAAAGAGACCCGTTGTTTCATTCCTCCACTTAAATCTTTTGGAAACTTTTCAAAGTCATCAGCTTCTAAGCCAAATTTTAAGGCAATCTCTTTTGCCTCTTTTTCTCTTTGGTTCTTGCTAACTCCTTTTGCTTTTAATCCTAAGGCAATGTTATCAATAACATTTTTCCATGGAAGAAGCCGTGCCTCTTGAAATGCATAAGAAGAACTTTCAAAACTATTTTTTATTTTTCCTTCTTCTAAATCTAAAAGATGTGCACACAGATGAAGCAGGGTAGTTTTCCCTCCACCACTAGGACCAACAATAGAGAGAACTTCACCTTTATTAAGTGTAAAATTAATATTCTCTAAGATATCACTAAAACCAAAAGAGTGAGAAACTTTTTCAACGATAAGTTTTTCTATGCTCGCCATAGTTCCACCTCTCTTTTTAATGGTTCTAAAATTACGTACTCAATAAGCAGTAAAGAACCAATCATAATGACAACTAATGCTAACGCGGTTGGCGTATCAAGTTGACTTCGTGCAATAGCAAGTGCCGCACCAATACCATCATTGGCGGAAAGAAGTTCAGCCATAACCACAATCTTCCATGACATTCCTAACGCACTTACCCACGAAGGAAATATATAAGAAAAAATATGTGGAAAATAGAGATCAAAAAGTTTCATCCTAAAAGGCAGATGAAAACTATCTGCCATCTCTTTTAAATCACCCTCTAAAGTTCGTGTTCCTTGCAAGGCTCCAATAAATATAATAGGAAATGAGGCTACGGTTACTGTAAATATTACCGTCATATCACTCATCCCAAACCAAATCATCGCCAAAACAATCCACGCAATAGGAGGCATACCTACTAAGATAGTCACAATAGGTCGACTCATCATAGAAGCTGTTACAAAAAGCCCTGCAATAAGTCCAAGCGTTGACCCAATAACTAAAGAAATTCCAAACCCAATGAGTGCTCGTTTAATAGTAAGTAACATATCATTCCACACCATCTCATCGTGCGACATGTTGTATAACGTTATAAACGTCTCTTTTGGACTTGGTAATACTAAATTTCCATAGAGTTGATTTCCCAAATCCCAAAAGGCAATAAACAGTAAGATGGAAGCAATCGCTCCCCAGCCACTCCAAAGATATGCAGGAAAATCTTTGATAACTTTAATCAAAAATTTCATTAGTTCGCTTTATAGTAGAACTCATCATCAGGAAGTTTTCCACCAATAGTTTTGGGATTGCTCTTGTGTAAGATTTCAAAAAAACTTTTTAAATCTTTTTTTGCATCTTGCGCTTTTACATGCTCTAGATTTATATGTTCTATTGAGTCTGCTACACCATTTCCATCAAGCATCTTAAGATTTTTCACTGTTAATTCACCTGCTTTTTGTGGGTTGTTTTTATACCACTTTAGAGATTTTTGATACTCTTGTTCAAACCGTTCAATAATTTGTGCTTTACTAATGGTTTCACCTAAAACAGCAATACCTGCTTGGGGTAACTTTGCTTGGGTTTTAAAAACTTTTCCCCACTCATCTTGTAAGTTTACACTTCTATATAAATCAGGTGCAACAAGTTTAATAGGAAAAGATTTTGTTTTTCTTAATGCTATTGAGATAGCAGGTTCAGCTAATAATGCGTGGTCAATACGTCGCATAATAAGCATTTGCATAGCGTCAATTGGGCTAGAGAGGTATTGAAGTTTAAAGTCTTTTTTAGGGTTTAATCCTTGAGCTTTAAGAAGTTCTTCAAAAACGATATCTGGCATATCTGCTCTAAAAGGTATACCAATCTCTTTGCCTTTAAAATCTTCAAGCGATTTGAGGTCTTTATCCCTACTAATCATTCCCAAAATTCCCCAAACAGAGACATTAAGCAGTTTTATCTCTTGTTTTTTATTGTGTAGGTTAGCTGCCACATTAGTTGGAACAGCCATAAAGTTAACATCACCATTAAGTACTAAAGCTCTTAATTCATCGGGGTTTTTCCAAAGTTTGAATTCTACTTTTTTTGCAATATCCCCAAGGGCATTGGTTTCAATCATATGGAAAAAGGGGTGAGAAACTGAAGCAAAAGGTCCACCAAGAGTTATTTTTTCTAACTTTTCATTGGCAAATAGTAAAGAAGCAAGACTTAGAAGAATAAGAATTTTTTTCATGTATAAATCCTATAATAAATTTTTAGGATATTATAATGAAAATGATATTAATTATCATTGAGAAATGTCAATAAGTTAATCTTTTTCCTCATTTGAACAGTGCCCTACAAGAATACTTTTTACCACAAAAAAGGTAATAGCAATAAGCATACAAATACCAATGGTTTTTTCTGCAGAGAGTAAGTTTAAGTATTCAAAAATAATACCAAGAAGTATAATACTTATGTAGAAAAAAAGTGCTTTTTTACTTCTTGGAATAAGAAAAAACATGTTACTTCTTTGATTTTTTTCCTGATGATTCCTCTTTAGACCCATTACTTTGAGGAATATATTTAAAGAAAAGATAGATTGCAAATACCATAACAACTACAGTTACTAATGACATGACAGAGAACTCAACATCTGGTCCAGCACCTCGTTGGTAGTTTTCAGGTACAAAAAGCATCATTGTTGATAAAAACATAAAAGATGAAGTGGCAACTGCAATTAAGTGTGCAAAAACTTTGTGTAGTTTTGTTTTATAAAAATCAAATACGAGTTTCCATGTAACAACTGCTGAAGTTAAGACGATAAGTAGAACAAGAATTTTATCACTATTTTCCATTAAAAACCTTTTGTGGGTGAAATCTGCCGTTTATTGTAGGTAGTATTGACTTAAAAATAGGTTATTTTAAGATGTAAAGAAGAAGTAACTAAATAGAGTAATCTGTTGGTGTTTGCAGTAATGTAATTGTAATTGTAAATTTTGCGCCATAGTAGTCATTGTTTTTATAGTTAAAGTATGTGTTCTTCACTTCCAATGAACCCTCAAGATGTTTTTTTACAATCTCTTGACTCATATAAAGTCCAATTCCTGTACCTTGAGTTTGGTGTTTAGTTGTGAAATAGGGTTCAAATATTCTATCAAGAAGTGTTTGGGGAACACCTCCTCCATTATCTTGTATCTCAATAATAAAACTTTTATTTTTTGTATAGGCATTTACTTGAATGATTTTTTCTTTATGATTACCTTGATTAAGTACATCTGCTGCATTGTTTAAAATATTAATAATAACATGGGTAAGTTCATTTTCATAAGTATAAAGAGAAATACCTTCAATATTTGTAAGTAAAATTAAATCGTTATTGATAAATTTTGATGAAAGAAGTTTAAGGGTTCTTTCAAAGATTGACTGAGAGTTAAAAGTGTTCTTTTTTTTCTCTGATTTAAAAAAGTAACGAAAATCATCTATAGTTTGAGAAAGATATTGAGAAGCTTCACAAATATCATCAATCGCTTTGATTAGTTGCTCTTTTGTTAAAAGATCAAACTCTTGTTGCATTTGAAGTCCACTTGCACTTGTGGAGATAATAGAAAGAGGTTGTCTCCATTGGTGGGCAATATTTTCAAGCATTTCACCCATTGCTGCCATTTTTGATTGGTGGTAGATAAGACGCTCTTTCTCCTCTTTTTCGTTTTTGAGTTTAGTTATATCTGTAATGTCACTAACAATTCCTATGAGACCTATAACGTTGTTATCACTATCAAAGTAGGCAGACTTATGAAAAATCACATTATAGGTTTCTTTCTTTTTACTATTATTTACTTTCCATTGATAAACTTGCGGATTCTCTTCTAAGTTAAATACTTTTTTATCTTGTTCATAGTAAACATCCGCAATCTCCTTAGGAGCAATATCATGAACTGATTTACCAATAATATCTTCTAATTTGATACCTGTCATCTCTTCCCAAGCTTTATTGGCTCCTAAATATCGTCCGCGAGTATCTTTATAAAATATAGGGGTAGGAGCATTGTTAATTAATGTGCTGGAAAAGATTTTTTGATTTTCTAATTCTTCTTTATCTTCTTGGATTTTTGTACTTAAAAGAAGCTCATTTTTTATTTTTTCTGTAATATCTCTTGAGATAACAATTGTATATGATTTGCTTTCTTGTTGATGGTTTGTATAGCTTGTGCGTACATAAAAGTGTTGTTTAGTTTTTGATGTTAAAAGTGAGTATGAACCTAATTTATCTTTTTTACGAATCAGTCCAACGCCTAGTTTCTCTAAATCAAGCTCTTCTAGAATATCATTAAGAAGCATATTTTCAAACTCTTTTTGAGTATACTTTAACATTTTGATTGCTTGAAGATTGGCATACTCTATTTCTAAGGTATTTTGATTAATAA
>CAZIES010000047.1:0-1839 GCA_964538295.1 uncultured Arcobacter sp.
TCAAAGTTTGTTTCTAAGTCACATTTGTTGAGTACTGTTATGACTTCTTTATTGGTCTTTTTTACAATCTCTAAAATCTTTTTATCATCGTTTTCTAGGGGCTTTGAGTTGTCAAAAAGTGCGATAACAATATCGGCTTCTTCAACAGCTTCTAGAGATTTCTCTATTCCTATTTGCTCAATAACATCAGAGGCTTCTCTTATACCTGCAGTGTCCACTATTTTAATAATATGGGTACCAATTTTAACTGATTCTTCAATAGTATCTCGCGTTGTTCCTGCAATATCTGAAATAATGGCTCTATCAAAGTTAAGAAGTTTATTTAAAAGGGATGATTTACCAACATTTGGTTTTCCTATAATAGCTACTTTGAATCCTTCTATTAAACCCTCACGGCGTTTGCTAGCCTCTAAGGTATTTTGTAGTTTGCCAGTAATCACTTCAAGTTTATCTTGAATTTGTTCATAAATATCAGTTGGTAAGTCTTCTTCTGCATAATCAATATTTACTTCTGTGTAGGCTAACATAAAGAGTAAGTCTTCTCGAATATTGTTGACAAAGGTTGTTAACTCACCTTTTAACTGTTTTGCTAACAATTTAACCGCATCTTCACTACGTGCTTCAATGATTTTTGCAATGGCTTCTGCTTTTGTTAAATCGATTTTGCCATTTAAAAAAGCGCGTTTTGAAAACTCACCTGGTTGGGCTAATCGTGCTCCATGTTTTATTACTTCTGCTACAACAATATTTGAAATAGCAATACCACCATGACACTGAAACTCAACAACATCTTCACCTGTAAATGAAAAGGGTGCTTTAAAGTAAAGTACTAAAGCTTCATCAATTACCTCTTCTTTTGAATTATGTAAGGTAGATAATGTAGCAAGTCGGGGTTGAAAGGTTTCTTTTTTAGAGATTTTAGTTGCAATGGAAAGGGCATTTTTACCACTCACTCTTACAATAGAAATAGAGCCAACGCCATTAGCCGTAGCTATGGCGACGATTGTTTCATCAAACATTATTGTTGTTTGTTTCGGTACTCATTAACAAGTACGTATTTGTCCCCTCGAACATTTGTTTTCACTGCAACATATTTTTCAGGGAACTCTTCTCTTAACTTTTTAAGAGCAATATGTACTAAGATACCATCAAGAGGTTTTGTTTTGAAGCTACCTTTTTCTTTAATAGTCTCAATAACAGGTTCTAGATAGTTATGTATAGCTTCTTCTTGATTTTTCAAAAACTCTGCTACTTCAAGGCGAACCATAAGTCCATACTTCTCGTTTATCCAATTAAATAAAATGTATGAAAGTGCTTTGTATCGATACCCCTCTTTTCCAATCAGTAAAGCAGAGTCTTCTCCATTAAATTCAATATAAAGAGTATCGTCATTGTAGTATTCAACATTGATTGTGTCTAACTCATAACATGTTTGTGAAAAGAGTTCATTAACTTTTTCATGTACTTCATCAATAATCTCTTGTTTGTCTTTTTTAATCACTACTTTTGCATGTTGAGTTTTATTATCAGACTCTGAATAAAACTTATCAAAAATTGCTTCTTTTGATTCAATTTTTGGAACCTTAACCTCTTTTTGTCTTCGAGGTTTTCTATGTTCTCTTTTTTGTTCACTTCGATTTGAATCTTCAATTTTTTTAGAGACATCTTCAATTTGAATTTTTGATTTTCTTAATTTTTGGTTTCGTGGTTGTCGATTGTTATTTCGGTGACGTTTCTTAAACGAAGCAGCAATAATAGCACTCTTTTTTCCAAAGCCAAGAAAACCATTACTTGGCTGTTGGATAATATCAATCTCTAAATCAGTAATTGAACACTTAA
>CAZIES010000047.1:1939-17301 GCA_964538295.1 uncultured Arcobacter sp.
CCATTACTTGGCTGTTGGATAATATCAATCTCTAAATCAGTAATTGAACACTTAAATTCTTTCGTAGCTAACTCATAAACTTCTTCTAAACTTTTTGCTTCAAACTGTTTCATAATATATTCCTATTATTTTTTAAGCGCTCTTTTTTTCTCAAATAATTGATTGATGTAGTATTGTTGAGAAATTGTAAATACGTTATTAACAAACCAGTAAAGTGTAAGACCTGCTGGGAACCACAAGAAGAAAAATGTAAAGACAATTGGTAACATTTGGAAAATCTTCTTTTGTGTTTCATCTTGCATTGTATTTGGCGTAATTTTTTGTTGTAACCACATTGATGCACCCATTAAGATTGGTAATACAAACCAAGGATCCATTAAGGCTAAGTCATCAATCCATAAAATCCACTCTGCACCTTTAAGCTCAATAGAGTTAAGAAGTACCCGATAAATAGCAAAGAATACTGGAATTTGTAAGATTAGTGGTAAACAACCACCCATAGGGTTAGCCCCATGTTTCTTATAAAGTTCCATCATATGTGTTGATTGTTTTTGTTTATCATCTTTATATTTTGCTTGGATCTCTTTCATCTTAGGAGCAAGATCTTTAAGCTTTTGCATTGATACCATACCTTTGTATGATAATGGATAAAGAACAAGTTTAATTAAAATTGTAATAATAACAATTGACCATCCCCAGTTACCTACATAACTTTGAATGTATTGTAAAAGTGCAAACACAGGTTTTGCAATAAATGTAAACCAACCGTACTCAATCGCTTCTGTTAACTCTGGGTTAATTGCATTTAAAACCACATATTCTTTTGGTCCTGCATAACCACCTAAAGTAATATTGTCATTTCCATGAATAAAAGATTGTGGGTTGTTTTCACTATCAGGCATAATTGTTACACCCATTGGTTTTTCAAAATTATAAACTAGTGTTGTATAATATTTGTCAAAGTTTGATACAAATCGTGCACCAATAAGGTTTTGATTCTTTTCAGCATCACCATCTTCAACAGTTGTTAACGTTCCATCACTTAATTTAACAATAGCACCTTTTACAATCATTTCACCCATGTTTGATTCAGAAACATTTGGTCGTTCACCATTGGTAATAAAAAAGGCTTCTTTATTTGTTGTTTTAACAGTAACACTATATCTTCCTTCTGGGAAAAACGTAAACTCTTTTGTAATCACTGTTCCCTCTAACGTTTGTGTTAAAGTAACTGTTTGCTTTGACTTTGTTGCATCCAGTGTTTTTGCCGATGCTATATAATGAACTTTAAATGCTTCCGTATTAATATTTGCATTACCTAATCGAACTTCTAAAGGTCGTAATTGGTTTGCATCAAACATTCTAATTTGTTTACCGTTTTCATCAACATATTTGCTCTCAAGTAGTGTTACTTGTGCAATTCGTCCAAAAGTATCAAGTTCAATAATAGATTTTGATGTTTTAATAGTTGTAAGAATATCTTTCGAAGCGATTGCTTTAGTTGAAAGTGCTTCAATCGAATTATTATTAACAGCTGGTGCAGCATCTGTTCCCGTTGCTGGTGCTGACGTTGATGTTACTTGTTGTGTTTGTGGTGCTGCGTTTTGGTCTTGTTGTGCTTGTGCAGCTTTAGCTCGCTCTTCTTGTTGAGGCTTAAGTACTGTAAATTCGTATACTAAAAATAGAACAAAAACGATTACAGTAAATATTATCATTCGTTTTTGTGCGCCAATATTTTGATTATTCATTCTTCCGTTTCACTCCCCGGTTTTTTACTACAAAGTATCTGTTATTTTTTGTTGGTACTAACCAATATTTAACTTTGATTTTTTTATATGAGATATTATTATGTTTTACTATTTTGACAATAGGATAATCAAATCCACCTTCAAAAAGTTGGTTACATCTTAATATGCGTGTAATTGTAAAATAAATCGCCTTAAAGAATGTATTATTTTCTGCTTGCCATATGGCATATTCTGAACATGTTGGGTAATATCTACAACTTGCAGGTGTAAAGGGGGAGATAAATTTTTGATAGAAGCGAATAATCGCTCTAAAAAGTAGTCTCATTTGTAAAGTTCAAGTCGCTTAAATGCGAAATTAAAATCTTTTTTTAACTCTTCAAAACTTCGTTCGTGAATATTTTGTTTAGCAACAAAGATATATTTTCCCGATAATACTTTTTTCTCATAGGATAAAAAAAGTGCTCGAAGTCTTCGTCGTGCTTTGTTACGGGCAACGGCTTTACCAACTTTTTTAGAACTTACAAATGCAATTTTGTGCGTTTGGTGAGGTTTAAAAAAAGCGACAAAGGAAGGCGTATGCCACTTTTTGCCGCTTTTATAAAGTGAATTAAAATCTCTAGAACTATTAAGTCGGTGTTGTTTGCTTAAACAGCTAATCTCTTTCTACCTTTAGCTCTTCTAGCTTTGATAACTTTTCTACCGTTTTTAGTTGCCATTCTAACTCTAAACCCATGTGTTCTTTTTCTAGGTGTGTTATGTGGTTGGTATGTTCTTTTCATACTATTGGTCCTTTTTTAAATTCAAGTTGCGGATTATAATTAAATTAAACTTAAAACTTGTTTATATTAAGTTAGTTTTTAATTTTATTGACGGATATTTGCAACAACATATTCACCATCAATATCAAACTCAACAATACTTCCTTCTTTAACTTGTTCTTCTAAAATTAAATCTGCTAATTTATCCTCAACTATTTCGTAAATAGCGCGCTTTAAAGGACGTGCTCCATAAACGGGATCAAAGCCAACTTCAGCAATAAATTCTCGTGCTTTTGTAGATAATGAGATAGTAATATCACGTTCTTCAAGTTTAAGTTTTATAGCATTAAACATAATATCAACAATATTTGTAATTGCCTCCAATCCTAATTGTTCAAAAATAACAATGTCATCAAGGCGATTTAAGAATTCTGGTTTAAAATAGTTTTTAATCTCATTCATTACCTCAGTACGTCTTGCTTCTTTATCGTCAATTTCAATAATTTTTGTACTTCCAATATTAGAAGTAAGAATAATAATTGTATTTTTAAAATCAACAGTTACCCCTTTATTGTCCGTCAAACGTCCATCATCAAGTACTTGAAGTAAAATATTAAACACATCAGGATGTGCTTTTTCAATTTCATCAAAAAGAATTACTGAATAGGGCTTTCTACGAACTGCTTCAGTTAACTGTCCCCCTTCATCATAACCCACATACCCTGGTGCTGCACCAATAAGTCGTGAAACTGCATGTTTTTCCATATATTCACTCATATCAAAACGTAGCAATGATTTTTCATCATCAAACAAAAATTTAGCTAAGGTTTTTGCTGACTCCGTTTTTCCGACCCCTGTTGGTCCTAGAAACATAAAAGAACCAATTGGTCGTGACTCTTCAGAGAGTCCTGCTTTATTTCTCTTAATCGCTCGACTAATAGCTTTTATGGCTTCATCTTGCCCAATAACATCCTCTTTAAGTACTGATTCTACTTGAAGTACTCGTTGTTTTTCGCTACTAAGCATTTTATTAACAGGTATTCCTGTCCAGCGTGATACAATAGAAGCAATCGAATCCTCATCCACACTATTTCGCAATAAAGTACCCTCTTCTTGCATACGTTGCCATTTGGCTTCATTTTGTTGAATTTGCTCTTCTAATTGGGGAATCTCACCATACTCTATGGAAGCTGCTTCCTCAAACTTTGATTCTCTTTTTGCCCGTTCTGCTTTACTTTTTAGCTCTTCAATTTTTGCTTTAATCGTTGAAGCTGCATTAAACGTCTCTTTTTCATTTTCAAAACGCACCTCTAGACTGCGTTGTTCTTCTGTAGCATTTGCTAACTCTTTTTCAATCTCAGTTAAACGTTGCGTATTCTTTTTGCTCTTCTCCATTTTAAGTGCTTCTTTTTCCACATTGAGTGTTTGAATCAGACGCTTAATAGAAGATAGAGCTATAGGTTCACTCTCAATTTGCATTTTAAGTTCAGCTGCTGCTTCATCAATTAAATCAATTGCCTTATCAGGTAAAAATCTATCTGATATATAACGGTGAGATAATTTTGCAGCACTAACCAATGCTGAATCATTAATTGTCACATTATGATGAGACTCTAACTTCTCTTTTATTCCTCTTAGCATCTGTAACGCTTCGTTCACTGTTGGTTCATCCACACTGACTGGTTGAAATCGTCGTTGCATAGCCGTATCTTTTTCAAAATACTTACGGTACTCTTTGAGTGTTGTTGCCCCTATTGTATGTAACTCACCACGTGCCAGAGCAGGTTTTAAGATATTAGCGGCATCCATACTTCCTTCACTGGCACCCGCACCAATAATTGTATGAATCTCATCAATAAACAAAATAATATTGCCCGCTTTTTTTACCTCATCAATCACGGTTTTAAGTCTATCTTCAAACTCACCTCGATATTTTGCACCCGCAATTAATGCACTCATATCTAACGTAACAACTTTTTTACTCTGCAGGCTTGTTGGAACATCTCGCGCAACAATTCGTTGTGCTAACCCTTCTGCGATAGCAGTTTTACCCGTACCTGGTTCTCCTAATAAAATTGGATTATTTTTGGTTTTTCGTATCAGGATTTGCATCATTCGACTAATTTGTTCATCCCTTCCAATAACAGGGTCTAACTCTCCATCAACTGCCATTTTGTTTAAATCAATACCATATTTGGCTAAGGCTTCTAAATTATCATCCCCACTTTGCGAATCAATAGTTGTTCCTGCTCGCATTGCTTCAAGCTCTTTTTTTGCATCCATTAGATTAATATATTTAGCTAAGACCTCTTTTAAAACCTTATCATCAAAATTAGCAATAAGCCAACTATCAATAGCAATAAACTGGTCCCCATTTTTTGCCATCACTCCTTGAGCCTTTTCTAATGATTGCATCAAATTACGACTCAGTTTAATATTTTCTTTTGTAACAGTTGATACAACAGGCAATTTAGAAGCATAGGATTTAGCTTCCAGTTCTAAGGCTGTTTTATCAACATTCATTTTATTAAGAAGTTGATTTAATACCGAGTTAGTATTGGTTAATAAAGCCCACAACATGTGGATAATTTCAACTTCTTGATTTTTATTATGTAAGCTTAATGCTACAGCAGATTCAATAGTTTCTGATAATTGATTGGTTAGTTTGTCAAAAATATTATTCATATTAGCACTCCTTTCGTTTAACTGCTAATAATTATAGCAACTTGAGTGTATCTTTGTCAAGTGTTATAAGGTTAGATGATGTAGTCTTCTATTGATTGTTTATCCGCTTTATCAAATTCGATAATAAAACAAGCACTTTTATAAACCTCTTCATTTACCGTAAGATTACAGTTTTGGGCATACACTCTTCCTTTCATATGGTCTACTACGATTTGATGAGTCATATACAACCCAATACCTGTACCTTGGGTCTTATGCTTCGTTGTAAAATAGGGTTCAAACAATTTTGCCATAGCACTATCGGCAATACCTCCTCCATTATCTTTTATCTCAATGATTACTTTATTTCTACGTTCTTCAACAACAACTTGAACATACTTCTTTTTAATCTTATTAGTACTTAAAGCATCTTTAGCATTATTTAAAATATTAATGAGTGCTTGTGTTAACTCATTAGGGTAACCTTTGATACAAAGATTTTCATTGACATGTTTAATTACATTAATATTTTCATTCTTAAAATTTGCATGCAAAAGTTTAAAAGTTTGTTCAATCACCTCATGAATCTCAAATATCTCTTCCTCTTTATCACTTTTAAAAAAGTTTCTAAAGTCATTAATCGTATCCGATAAGTACTTAGTCGTTTTAATAATCTCTTCAAGACAGTTATATATCTCTTCTTTGCCAAGAAAACCAAACTCATTTTTAACTTGTAAACCACTTGCATTCGTACTAATAGTACTTAAAGGTTGTCGCCATTGATGCGCGATATTCTCCAACATCTCTCCCATGGCTGCCATTTTACTTTGTTGAAAAAGTAATTGATCTTTATGTTTAAGTTCACTAATATCAATCAAAGCACTTACTTTGATTTTTTTACCTTGTAGTGTTAAAAACTTTCCTCTTCCTAATGCAGAAATCTTGTTACCCTCTTTTGTCATAATATCAATTTCATAAGGTTCTGTATCTCTGTCTAAATTTTCTTCAACAATTGCTTGTGACGAAGCAGAAAAAAGGTCTAAATACTTCTTTCCAATCATCTCTTCTTTATTGTCATAACCAAAAAGCTTTAATGCAACACTATTCACCTCTTTACAAACACCATTATCATGTATAACTATCGCTTCCATAGTTGAATCAACTAACGCTTTAAAACTATTAAGGGAATCTTCCAAAAAACCTTCTCGAGTATCAATCTCATTTTTCATACTCTCAAAACTTTGAAGCAAGGTATTAAACTCTGAATAGTATGCTTCTTTTACTTTAATATCATAATCTCCATGGGCTATTTCTTTAGCCGTTTGCTCCAAGTCATCAAAAGCTTTAAACATCTTCTTTAACAAATTAATCGTAAAATAACTTGCAACAAGAATGAAAAGCGCAATTAAAAAACACATCACTATAAAAATTTCAAAAAGACTTTGCATAATCAAATCATAATTTTGACGAATGATAATCTTCCAACCAGTTGCTTCAACTTCAGCATACATTCCATAATTTTTCACATTTGATACAGGAGATTTAAACTGAGTAAGTTCATAAGGATAAGATTTATTAATCAATTCTGTAAATACAGGAGAACTAATAGCATTATACCGTTGAGGAATAAGATCAGGACGATCTGGATTGATAATCATAATACCATTTACATCAAACATACGAATCATATGTGAAGCATCTGAATTTTTGAATCTTTTTACAAAATCCGCCAAGGATTTTAGTTCGATAAAAATTACTCCTATTTTTTCTTCTAATTCAAAACTATAAGAGATTGTTGGTTCTTCATTAATCGTTGACAAAAAGATATTAGACCAATATACTTTTTGATTTTCAGTGATTTTTTTAAAATAGATTTTATTTGAATAATCAAATCCCTTATAGGTGTTTAAATTTGACATAGCATAAAAATCTTTGACAATCCCTTCTTTATCTAAAATCATTATGGAAGAGATATTAGCATTAGTTTCAACAATATTTTTTAAAATATTCTGTTCTAGTTCATAGTGAGTATCCAAATAGTATGCAATTGCATCAATCTCTTTTAAAAGATTATTGGATTCAAACTCTACTTGCTTTAAAACTTGTGTTTGATTATGTTCTAAGGTACTTACTTTATTGTTATATAAATTGTAAATAAAAATCAATCCAATAACAGTAACCACCACAATAATTAAAATAATTAACAGTTGAAAAATAGCTTGCTTAAAACTCTTCTTTTTATTCATAATCTATTTTATCCGAACATACTTTCCATCTTTAATCACAAAGGTATAAAAGTTTCTAATAACATCGCCATACTCATCAAAAACAATCTCATCTTGCAATCCATCAAAACTTCTTTTTTTAAGTAGATTTTCTTTTATTTGGGTATGGTTCCCCTGCCCTAGTAATTCAATAATAATCTGGCTTAACTCATAGGCTTTAGAAGCAAAAATTGAAGGGTCATCTTTATATTTTGACTGATAACTTTTCAAAAACTTTACATATTTTGGATTTTGGGCATTTTCGTCTAAATCAATATTAAAAATAACGCCTTCTACGGCTTTTCCACCATTTTCTATAAAGCGCTGAGTTTGTGCCCACTCTGATGATGCAATCACAGTATTAACTTTTTTTAACCGTAAATATTGCACTACTTTAGCTGCATCAACAGAGTTTGCACAAATAAGTATCATATCTGGTCTTTTTGCTCTAATATCAGCCACTAAAACATCAAGATTTTCATTCGTTTTGCCAAAAGCTAAAAAGGCATCACCATTTTTACGGACAAAACTCTTTTCAAAATTTTCTAAATAATCTTTAGTATATGTTGGATTTCCAGGATCATAAATACCATAAATCTTTTTGTAACCTTTATCAAGAACAAAGTCAGTAAAGTTATCAAACCTTTGTGCATTATTAGCAACATGAACCCTAAAAAACTGGTCATCTTTTCCTGTAAATTCATTACTTGCTGATGCTGCAGATATCATAAACATATCTTTATGTTTATTGATAATAGACATAGAGACTTTACTCATTGAACTGGTTACATTTCCAATAACAATTTTTATATCATCTTTTATAAATTGATTAATAATTTTTTTGTTAAGCTCAACATCACCCTTATCATCTTGAAAAACAATCTCAATCTCTTTATCACCAATTTTATAATTTCTCTCTTCAAAGGCTAAAAGAACACCGTTTATCATGGCATTTCCCAAAACAGAATATTTTCCTGTCAAGGCACCAATAAATCCAATTTTAACTTTTTTATCACTCGTTGTAGCATAAGTAAAATAGACAATAATAATTAAAATAACGATAAGTGGCATGACTAGTATTTTTCGCATGATCTTTTCCTCAAAGTCTAAACAATGAAATATTATACTATAATTTCATCAATTTTGTGACGAAAATAAAGAGGTAAAAATGTTATGTGGTATTGATGAAGCCGGGCGTGGTCCAATTGCTGGTCCTTTAAGTGTTGCGGGTGCCGTTATTTTTAAGGAAATTGATGGACTCAATGACTCTAAAGTTCTTAGTGAAAAGAAACGTGAACTACTCTTTGATAAAATTAAAGAGAATTGTCACTACCATATTGTTCTAACCGATGCAAAAACATTGGATGAAAAAGGTTTAAGTGCCTGCTTAAAAGCCTCCATTCAAGAGATCATGGAAACATTAAAAGAGAATGCCAGTGAGTTTTTAATGGATGGGAATACCTCTTTTGGTATCACAACATTACAACATAAAATCAAAGCAGATGCAACTATTCAAGAAGTAAGTGCCGCATCTATTTTAGCTAAAGTTACACGAGATAGATATATGTATGAAATTGCAAAAAAGTATCCCCAATATGATTTTGAAAAACATAAAGGATATGGAACAAAAGCTCATATTGAGAAGATTAAAACCCACGGAAGATGTGATGAACATCGAAAAAGTTTTAAGCTAAAAGCGTTAGAAGAACATAACCAACCAACACTTTTTTAGTTTAGTCCTTATCTTCTTCTTTATCTAACTTACGATTTAAATATCGATACTTCTCTTCAGACGTAAATAATACTCTTAAACTCTCAACATCACGTTTTGAAGAGCTTCCATACTCAACATAATACTCCCCATGCGTACACGAAAAAATCACTGATTTTTTAGAGACAGATGTTTTAACACAAGGTTGTAAATCAACGGCAAAAAGTGCACTCAAAAAAACGACTAGCCCTAATAAAACTTTCATCATCACTCCTTACTTTGATACTTCTCCAATATGTTTTTCAACAGAGGCAACTTTTCCTTTAAGACGATTTTTCTTACCTTGTCTAATATCAAACTTCAAAGTTGCATAAACACGATTACACTCTAAATCCTCTAATACCTTATAACACTTATTTGCAACCTCTAAAGCATCACTCATCTTTTCAGTTTCAATAATTGTTGCCATCGGGGTGAGTTGGTATGGATAACCACTGTCACGAATTACCTTAATTACTTGTGCAACAAACTCACTTTTACTTTCACCATGATCAGTTGGGAACATACTCATTTCTAATAATACTGACACATTTATCCTTTTAATCATTTTTTACGATTCTACAAAAAAGGAAATTAATTAAAACTAAATCACTCCCCTATATATTTAACCACAAATTCAAAAAAAATTTGATATATTCAAAACTCACTAAAACTACAAGGGGTAACTATGCAATTAGAGATGTCACCTGAAGTTGTTTTATCTCAATTAGGTTATGCAAAAAGTGATAGTTCACTTAAACGAGCAGAAACTATGATTGATAAAACAGCAAACTTTGACAAATTTGCAAAACACATTATTAGTTTAAATGACCACTTAAAAAAGATGAATGCTTATGTGGGTCTTTCTAATAAAACAGATTATTTAAAAATCAAATGTGATGAAAACGATGCTGCTGAAATTCTTGAAGAGTTTCATGAAGAAGTACGACACTGGTCAACTAAATACCACGTTCAATTAGAGCAAAATGGTAACAAACCTATCTATTATATTTTAGGTGTTAAATAATTCTAACCAAAAAGAGACGACGGTCTCTTTTTGGCTTGATTAAACTAAATCAAAAAACTTTTCGATACGTATGACAATATGGCTCTTTTTGATGCCTTTCATAATAGTCTTGATGATAATCCTCTGCCACGTAAAAAATAGGTGCTTGTTCTAAGGTTGTAGCAACTTTATAGCCCTTATCCTCTAACGTATCAATTAACTCTAACGATGTCTGTTTTTGAACCTCATTAACATAAAATATTGCAGATAAGTATTGACTTCCTATATCTGGACCTTGCCCATTTGTTTGTGTAAAATCATGGGTTTCAAAAAAGAGCTTTGCTAAGGTTTCAAAACTTACTTCACACTCATCAAACTGTACCTTAACAACCTCTAAATGACCTGTCCTTCCTGTACAAACGCTATGATAATCAGGGTTTTGAGTGTGTCCTCCCATATATCCTGAGATTGCAGCTTTGACCCCTGCTAATTTTTCAAAATGGTACTCCACCCCCCAAAAACAACCTCCTGCGAAATAAGCAACTGCGTTATGATTACAATCTACTCCTTCTTCTTCAAAGGTGAGTGAAATCGAGTTAACACAATGTCGTGTATTTTTAGAAGTAAACCCTTCACCTTCAAAAACATGTCCTAAATGTCCACCACAATTTTCACAAACAATCTCAACCCTTCGACCATCTGCATCAGGAATTCGCTTCACACTTCCTAAGTCATCATCAAAACTTGGCCATCCACATCCTGAAGAAAATTTTGTTGAAGATTCATAAAGTGCTGTTCCGCATTTTTTACATTTATATGTTCCTTGCACATAGAAGTCATTGTACTCTCCACTAAAAGGTCGCTCTGTTCCTTTGTTTTCAATGACTCGTTTCTCTTCTTCACTCAACTCTTTATACGGCATTTGTTACTCCATAACTAATTAATCATAGAATTCTAGCAAAAGAATAAAAAGTTAATATAAAGTTTAAAAAGAATTTTTTTTATTAAGTTTAATGTAATATGAGACTTACTTTAAAGAAGTTTTATAGACAAATTATCAGCAATATTATATTGAATATGATTCTGTTCTAAAATATTTACTAAACTTACAAACTCCAAGGTATGTCTACTTGTTGGGCGATTAGTATCAATACAAACAGTTTTTAATGCTTCATCATAAATTAAAGAAGGAAAACGTTTAACAATAATTGATAAAATATCTTGAATATTTTCAAAAGCATTATAATAACTACAATTACTCGTATCAAAGTTTTTAATTAATAAATAGAGTTCATTAGGTTCAAAAGGTTTAATAAGCCTTTTACGTTTATAATTTTCTTGACAAAAATCACATCCTTCTTTAACACTACTTTTTAATTTGTCACTTACTATAATTGTTTTAATAGATTTATTATAACTTACTAACTCGTTTAATAATGTTTCATACTCACTATTTATAAAATCAGCAATAATCAAATCAATACTAACAAAACCTTCTAAACTATTCTTAACAAAAGTATCATAAGTTAAATAGTTCCACTCTTCTTCAATTTTTAAAAAAGTATCTAAATTTTGTACAATAGCCTCATCATCATCCAATAATAAAATATTCACCTATCGACTCCTTATCTTTTTATTAAATAATCTTAACTATATTAACTCTCTTAAAAAAAGCTAATTTAATCACTTTAGTTTTACAAATATAGTCTACTATACAATATTTGTAGAGTATTATTAAAACAAATATTATTCTCATTATATAAAACGATATATATATCGTTGCTTATGTGACGGAATGCTATTACTATTACTAAGAGGAGAAAAACTTGATAAATAATATAAATGATACAGAATATTTAGAGAAGTATGCAAACACAATACTTGATAAAGTTTCAAAAAATGTAATAAAATACCGTAAAAAGCATGGTTTTAGTCAACTTGATTTAGCTCTTGCAATTGGTTTTAAAAGTGCTGCATATCTAGGACGTGCTGAATTAAGAAAAAATAATCAACATTTTAATATCAAACAACTTGCAAAAATTGCAAAAGTTCTTGATATAGATATTGCCCTATTCTTTAAATAAGCATTCTACTTCCTTTAATTTTTTAACTACATAACTAAAAACTTCTCTTCACACACAACATTATCTTTAAATAAAATTCTACCAACAAACACATCACCACTATTAAATTCTCCAACCCCTTTAGGTGTACCTGTCATTAAAATATCACCATCTTCAAAAGAAGAGAATGTACAAAACTCATTAATAATCTCTTGAGGTTTATTCATCATTAAAGCAACACCACCCTTTTGTTTAAGTTCTCCATTAATAAAAAGCTCAACCTCTAAATCTTCTAAGTTACCGTCAAAGGAGACAAAATTAGAAAAAACAGCAGCATTATCAAACGCTTTTGCTCGCTCCCAAGGTAAACCTTTTTCTTTAAGTTTAGATTGCACTTCTCTTAAAGTTAAATCCAATCCAAAACCAACAGCACATATTTTGTTATCGTTAATAATAAATGATAACTCTGCTTCATAATGACAACTAGATTGTCTTTTAGGAAAAATTAACTTTTGAGAAATTGAGGAGTTAGGTTTAATAAAAAAAACCATTTCATCTGGAGTATCATTATTTAACTCTTTTATATGGTCCACATAGTTACGTCCAATACAAACAACTTTTGATGGGGTAATTGGTGTCTCATCCATAAAAACTTTTTTCATCTTTAACCTTCATATAAAAATTTAAATCTCTGAAATTATAGCAAAACCGCTATTTTTAGTAAAAAATTCACTTCCTATTAGCTATGATATATTTTATAATTAAAGGAACAATCATGAAAAATAATCTATTAATCGTTTGGTCAAATGGAAATAAAGAAGTAGCCAACAAGTTCCCACTACTTTACTCTTCTGTTATTTTAGAAAGGAAGTACTGGAAGAGAGCCCATTTGATGCTTTGGGGTCCCTCTATTAAACTTGCTAAAAAAGACAAAAAAATTCAACAAAAACTATTAGAGATACAAGCAACAGGTGTTAAAATGAGTGCTTGTATTGTATGTGTTGAAGATTATAAAGCCAGCGAACAACTTGAGAAATTAAATATTAAAATAGAACATACTGGTGAGCTTTTAACAAAAGCACTAAAAAGTGATAAGTGGGCAGTAATGACTATTTAAAAAGCTAATACCTTTTTAATAAGTCATTAATAATTACAGCAGTTATTCCCCAAATCACTTCATCTTCATATTTATAAACCCATACTTTGTGGCGTTTATGACCCCATGGCTTATGATAAGTCTCTGGTAGTCCTAACTCCTCAACAGGAAAATGCACCTCTTTTTCTCCCTTTTCATTAATAGTAAATGGATGAACTTCATATTTTAAAGTATACTCTTCTGGAGGATTGTCTTTAAAAAAACTCATGGGAATAAGCAAAGTTTTTTCAACTTCATTGGAATCAATTTCCATATTGTCAACTGCTTTTTTCTTAATAACCCCAACAAATGGCTCAATGACTGCTCCAATAGGTGCCACATACGTATCAAGTTGTCCTAAAATTTTAATATGTTTTTTCTTAATTCCAAGCTCTTCTTTTGTCTCTCGTAAAGCTGTATCTTCAAAAGATTTATCCTGTTCTTCAAAACCACCACCAGGAAAACAAATATCCCCACCTTGTCTGATATGCGCTGCACGTTTTTGAAAAAGTAAAAAATATTCATCATCAATCTTAACTAAAGGAACTAAAACAGCAGAATTAAAATATCTATCTCGTCCCATGACATCAGAATCAATTGGTAAGTTTTTTATAAATTTTTTAAATTGTTTTTTATTCATATGCTCTTTTCTAAATAATAATTTCTATTTTTATATTAAAAGATATTATAGCTAATTTTGCGTTAATACTTTTTAACTTTTTTTGACTAGTTTTATCATTACATTATCATCTGTTTTTTATATACTCTTTTTATCAATAAAAGGAACCTAATGTTTATAATGATAAGCTTTTTTGTCGTAGCCCTCTTTATTATCACAACCATTTAAATTATCTACATTAAGGTTTATAAAGATTGTGCTATACTCCTGCTCAAATGCAAAAACCAACACAAACTCAAAACATTCTTAACTGGTACAAAAAATTTGGAAGAAAAAATCTTCCATGGCGAAATACTACAGATGCATATCATATTTACCTTAGTGAAATCATGCTTCAACAAACCCAAGTCAAAACCGTACTTGAACGTTTCTATTTTCAATTTCTAAAAAAGTTTCCTACCATACAATCCTTAGCTAATGCCAAACAAGATGATGTATTAAAAGCATGGGAAGGATTAGGTTACTATACTCGAGCACGAAACTTACATAAAACAGCTACGATTGTTCAAATAGCACTACCAAAAACTGCCAAAGAGTTAGAAGAACTTCCTGGTATTGGAAAGTCAACAGCAAATGCGATTGCTTGTTTTGCCTACAATGAAGCTAACCCCATTTTAGATGCCAATGTTAAACGTATTTTATACCGCTACTACAAAAAAGAAAAATGCAATGAAAAAGAGCTTTGGGAACTCAGTCATAAACTTTTTATCAAAGAAGAAGCATATGACTTTAACCAAGCAATGATGGATTTAGGTGCTCTAGTTTGTACCTCAAGAAACCCTCAATGCAACCTCTGTCCTTTAGAAAAAAATTGTCAAGGAAAAGATGAACCTCATAAGTATCCTACTAAGAAAAAAAAGAAAAAAAAACCTATTAAAGAACGTGATATTATAGTTTTCCAATACAATAACCATTTTGCTTTATTTAAAAATGATACAAAACTCTTAGGTGGATTATGGGCATTTAAACAATATGAATCCTATGATAACAAAACAATCAAATTAGGACAAATCAAACAAGTCTACTCTCATTTTACTCTAAAAGCCACTATCTATTTAGAAAAAGTAACCAACAAAGAAGGAGATAATTGGTTTTCACTAGAAGAGATTTCAAACCTTGCACTTAGTGGTGCAGATAAAAAGGTCTTAGCCCTTATAGATAAAAAATAATAATTTTTTCTTTCTTAATCCCTAAAACTATCTCTTATTGATAATATCTTTTCAAGATTTTCAAAAAATAAATCAATAAGTTTTGGTTCAAAATGTTTACCTTTTTCTTCTTTAAAAAGAGCAAAT
>CAZIES010000048.1:0-17156 GCA_964538295.1 uncultured Arcobacter sp.
TCCTCTCATCCGCACCATTTGTGAGCGGGAATAGCTCAGTTGGCTAGAGCCTCTGCCTTCCAAGCAGATTGTCGCGAGTTCGAGTCTCGTTTCCCGCTCCACTTCTTAAAGCATTCTATTTAAATCTTTCATTGCAAAATAACCTATTACATGATTTTCGATACTTTTATGTAGTGATTCTTTAATTTGTTCTCTTTCTGTATGACACCAATGAATAATATAAAATCCATTTAATTCTTCTAGTTCCAAATCCCCTGGCATTCTCCATTCTCGCTCATGGGTCCAATCAACCTTTCCTAGTTCATATTTTACATGTCGCCATTTTTCTTCTTCTGGTATCCATTTCCCTTCATCATCGGGTAAGTAAATTACTGGTCTAGCACCTACTTTAAAGCCACTTTGCTTACTAAGGGCAATTCCATAAAATCTGAACTTCTTATCAGCTTCTTTATCATCATCTTCAGAAGCAAAATGCTTAACTGCAGATAGAGGTGATTCTGTAAAACAGGTTGCAGGAGTTTTGCCTTTGATAAAGCCTGTATTTGTACTTCCAATGAGTTTTCCTGATTCTAATATTTGACATAAAACATCTAAACTGCTGTATTTTTCTTTATTTTCTTTATTTCGTTTGGACTCTTGAATTAAGTCACCTTCTCTCTCTTTTGTAAGATGTATTAATGCATCTGTAATATCATTTCTTAAATCTTTCATTAAATTATTGTTCCTTTAAACTTGCATCTATCATAAGCTTTATTTTTTTAAATAAATATGTCTGTTCTTCCTGACTAAGATCTTGGTTTTCTAAATTTTTTAGTAAAGCACAAATTTCTTCAAGTACAAGATTTAAACAGGTGTTTTTTATATAGTGTGCTTTTTGATAGATTTTATCTTTATTTTGCTCTTCAATAAAGGTTTCTAAATCATCTAAATCTTGTAAAATCTCATTTTTAAAGTTATTAATAATGATAGAGGTAATCTCTTCATCAAAGCCTAATGTAGCCATGATTTTATCTCTATCTAGTGTGTTTTTTATTGGGTTATCAGCTTTTTCTAAACTCTCTTTGATGTCAGGAGAGAGAGTATCATTTATTGATAAAAACTCATGAAAAACTGCTTTAAGTTCATCGATTTTAATTGGTTTACTTAAGTAGGCATTCATTCCAAGGTTTAAGAACTTCTCTTTATCCCCTTTTACAGCATTTGCAGTAAGGGCGATAATTGGTGTTTGCTTTATATTTTGTTTATTTTCATATGCTCTAATTTGATTAAATGCAGCTACGCCGTCTAGTACAGGCATATTGATATCCATTAAGATAATATCATACTGATTTTTTTTGTAGGCATTAACAGCTTCTTGCCCATTGGGTTTAATATCAAAGTTAACCCCTAAATTTTCTAAAATATATTTAATCAAGGCTTGATTTGCACTGTTATCTTCCGCAACTAAGATATTGCCCTCAAATTTCTGTTGGATAACTTCTTGTGGAAGATGTTGTATATTATCTGTTTTTCGTAAAAGCTCTTGTAGAGCATCGTTTAGTTTTGATGGGAAAAATGGTAAGGCAAGAATCTCTTCATTTGGTTGTAGATTTAGACGAAATTTCTTTGCTTCATCTTCAAGTTCAAAAAGAATAAGCATTGGGGTATCTTTGTATTGAACTCGTAAGCTTTGAAGAACATCCATACTCTTATCTTCACAGCTACATATGAGTATATCAGGGTTACTATTATCAGGGTTATTAGTTCCAAAAATAGTGAGATATTGTTTGATGTAACTGTAGAGTTTACTTTGTGTATCTAAAACATTAAAGTTCACATGATTTAAATAATGCTTAGTACTATGTAACTTGGTATCTGTAGTTTCAAAGGTGATATCAAACCAAAATTTAGTACCGCTTCCAATACTACTTTCAAGATTTATTTTTGAATTAAAGGCTTTAATGATATGTGAACTAATACTTAATCCCAAGCCAGTTCCTTCAAACTCTCGATTAGATTTATGGTCAACTTGCATAAAAGGTTTAAAAATACTCTCTTGTTTATCTTTAGGAATACCAATACCAGTATCAATTACTTCAAACCTAATGGTTGCACTATTTTGTTGGAAAGAGAGGATAGTAATATTTAGTGTAACAACTCCATGTTCAGGAGTAAATTTAATAGCATTACTTAAAAGATTTGATAAGACTTGACGTAATCTCACCCCATCAGAAAGAATACCTAGAGGCATTTTATGGTCTAAATTAAAGACTAATTTAATATGTTTTTCTATAGCTTTTTTTGAAAAAAGTTCAATGACTTGCTCACTAATAAAGTATAAATCAGTTTTATCAAAGGCTACTTCAAAATTACCACTCTCAATTTTTGAAATATCTAAAATATCATTAATAATAGTAAGTAAAGAGTTCGCACTATTTTGAATAATACTTGCTTGTTTTTGTGTTTGAGTTGTTAACTCTTTATTATTAGCTAATACATCAGAAAAGCCAATTATTGCATTAAGTGGCGTACGTATTTCATGGGACATATTTGCTAAAAAGATTGATTTTGCTTCATCTGCTTGTTGTGCTTTTTTTAGGGTTTCTTGTAGATGTTGGGTTCTTAAATTAATCTGTTCTTCTAAATTTTGATTGATTTTAGTTAGTTCTCTTGTTTTCTCATTAACTTTTTCTTCAAGGTGTTCATTGAGTTCTTTTTGTTCATTGACTAAAGATTTAATCTTTTTTGCCATGGTATTAAAAGAGTGTTCAAGATTTCCAATTTCATCTTTAGAGTCAACCTTTATGGTGTAATCAAACTCATTATTGGCAAACTTTTGTGTTCCAAGAAGAAGTTTTTCAATTTTCCCGCTAATATAGTTGGAGACCCAAATAGCAATGGCAATAACAATGAGTAACATCAAAAAAGTTACTGCTGAGAGTTCATTAATAAGTGATTTAATAAAGCTCTCTATTTCAAATCTATTTTCATCCACATTCTCTTTCATATGTTCAGTTTGTTTATTAAGTATTGTCGTAACGTTTCGTTTTGTTTCATTCGCCGCGGCATGGAATTCATCCACATTAGCTCCAATAGTAACAAAACCAAAACCTCGTTTACTTGTAGCATATTTTCCTGTATAGTAGGGAATAGCTGCTGCAGTGGTGAGTTTCCATACCTTACTCCAATAGATGATAAAAGAACCATACCCTCCATTTTTTGTTAGTTGCATCCACCCTTGACATTGGGGTGCAAAATTAAGATAACGACAATCTAAACCTACATTTCCATCTTTTAAAAGTTGTGGTATATTAGGTCTCTTTTTTAAGCTTTGTTCCTCAAAATGTGGGTAGTTTTTTAGAAACTCATTAATCTCTTTATTAGAGTTTTGAAATTTTGTTGCTATATCACTGCTAAGCCAAGGCATTGCTCTTTTGCCTGTTGCTTTATCAAATCCAGCAATGAAATAATCCCTTGGATGAGAGATGTTTTTCCCCTCATAATCCCACATAAAAGCATAGTTTCCATTACTTGCATTGGAAATGTCTTGTTTTGCATCAATACTTGTTGGATTAGAGGTATCGGTAAATTGCATTAAGTGTTCATGATCTAAAGCCAGTGAAATATAGCCTACTTTTTGACTATTTTTATATACAGGTGTAATAAATCGAACAATACCCTCAAACTTTTTACCGACAGGGTTTTCTTTTCCTGCATAAGCATGTTTTTCAGGTTCAAATGCAATATTGAGTTTTTTTGCTTTTGTTTTCGTAAAAGGACCAATAACTTTTGAAGGGACATATTCTCCAATAACATCAGAAACATATATGTCACCTTTTTTTAATGCTTGAAGTTTGTGAAAATAGGTTTCTGAATTGACATAAGTATTGCTTTTAATAGAGACATCAACTTTTTGATGGTTAATTTGAGAAACTTTATACTGCTCTTTACCCTGGAGATTGAAATAGCTAATCTCTTTATAAATAGGAATAGATTGTGTTTTAAAAACTAAAGGATCATTATAGTTAAACTCTTTTTCATTATCTTTTAGCTGTGCATTTTTAGTGTTTCGAATAATTTTTGTTGGTAATTTTTTAGTCTCCCAACGGTTAGTTTTTTCATTGTAAGTATAGTCATCATGTAGAATAATATTACGTTGTTTATTGTTATAAAAGGCTTCTAAAATATTTTGATTGAGTGTTATATTTGATAAAAAGAGTAAATCTTTATCCCGTTCGTATAAAAATTCTGCCACAGTATTTGCAATCTCAAAGGAGAGTCGCTCTAAGGCATGTTGTGATTTTTTATCAAGATTTTTAATACTGTCTTCTATAGAAGCATTGGCTGTATTTAAAATAATCTCTTTATTTTGATTAAATAGGTATCGCGTACTTTGTTGTACATACTTTTCTAATTGTAATGCACCCTCATAAGCAATAAAAGCCATGAGTAAAAGAGGAATCACTTTGATTAATACAAAGAGTATAATAAGTTTCATCCTAATGGTAAAATTTTTCACTTTTTTCCTTTAAATCAATGATTATTAGAAGTTATTAGATACGTTTTTGTATCTCTTTTAATGCGGTTTTTAGTGCATAAATATCTGCTTCGTCACACTGTTTTTTTTGCGATTTTTTTTCAATAGCAAGTAAAAGGTTTCCAAGGTCTTGCATCGCTAAATTTAGGCATGAACCTTTAATATAATGAGCTTGTTTTCCAATCTCTTCATAGTTTTTTTCCTCTATAAATTGATGTAGCATTGCAATATCATCATCTACGCTTAAAAAGAAGTTATCAAGAAGCATATCAACGGTTGTTTCATCTAACCCCAGCGCTGCCATTGCATCCTTTTTTTCATATTGTGAGGAGATAATAGTATAGTCGGTTTCACTTGTATTGGAAACTTCTTTGAGATTAGTATATTTATGAATCATTGCTTTAAGTTTGTCTACCATAATTGGTTTTGCCATATAGTCATCCATTCCTGCGTATAAATAGCGTTCTTTATCTCCTTCAATACTATTAGCAGTTAAAGCAATAATAGGTATGGTATAACAGTTTTGTTCTTTTTGAAGACGAAGAATCTCTTTTGTAGCACTTACTCCATCAAGTACGGGCATATTAATATCCATAAGAATCAAATCATAATGATTTTGTTGGTATCTTGTAATGGCTTCTTGTCCATTATTGACTAAAGTACATTCAAATCCAAGTTTTTTTATAAGTACTTCAATAAGCTTTTGATTATTTGGGTTATCTTCAGCAACTAAAATATGTTTTTCATAGAGTTCACATTTATTTTCTTTTTCTACATCACTAAAAGATGGTTCTTCTTCAAGTTCAAGGGTAGTATTATCTGAGATAATATTAAAGATTTTTGAGCCATAAATTGGTAAGTCGATAAAGTAATCAATATACGTTTTCATTACTTTATAATCTGTTATCGTATGTTTATCTCCCACAAAAACAATTTTTGCACTACTATTTAGCATTTTAAATTTTTGAATAGTTGATAGAAGGTTACTATTATTAAAACAGAAAAGAAAATCGATATTATGATGGAGTGATCTTTCATCGAACTCATATACATCTCCAATCTTTTTTAAATAGTTGGTAATATTTGATTTTAAGTGTTCTGAATCATCTGAAATCTCACTCAATGCAAACTCTAAATGAGAAAAATGGTGAGCATTCTCATCGACTTTTTTATCAATTTTACATTTAAGAGTAAAACTAAAAGTACTTCCTTGGTTAAGTTTAGAATCAATATAAATTTGCGAACCTAATAGATTAACAATATCTTTACAAATAGCAAGACCTAAACCTGTTCCTCCAAATTTTCTATTGATACCTGAATCTGCTTGAGAAAAAGGCTCAAAGATAACAGCTTGTTGCTCTTTTGAGATACCAATTCCACTATCTTTAATAATAAATTCAATATGAACATCTTTTTGACTCTCTTTTACAATATTCATACCAAATTGTACATGCCCTTTCTCATCGGTAAATTTAATGGCATTACTTAAAAGATTTGAAAGTACTTGTCTAAGCCGTGTTGAATCACTAACAACACTATATGGAATGGTTGGATCTGCATCATAAATAAATCGAATTCCTTTCTCTTTTGCTTTGATAGAAAAAAGTTCAATAATATTTTCTATAAAGATATGAATAGGAAAAGCCTCTTTTTCGATGTGAAGTTTTCCACTCTCAATTTTAGAGATATCTAAAACATCATCGATAATATCAAGTAATGATGTGGCACTATTAGATATAATTTGAGAGTACTCTTTTTCTTGTCTATTAAGATTAGCATTAGTTAAAATATCTGAAAATCCAATAATTGCATTAAGAGGTGTTCGTATCTCATGAGACATATTTGCTAAAAAATATGATTTTGTCTCTTTTGCAATTTCAGCTTTTTTACGGGCATTTTCAAGTTCAGTAACATCAATAAAGGTGATAATAAAGTGCTGTTTTTCATCCAATTCAATCTCTTTACACGATACTCTAAAGATTTTTTCAACCCCTTTTTGATCAATATAGGTGACTTTATTAAGATTTTCATTGCTAAATAAAAAGCGTTCGTACCATTGGAAACTTTCATCATTAGAAGCTTTGAGTAACTCTTTTTCTTCAAAAAGTTCACAAACACAATCAAGTGAAGCATTGAAATTTTTAAGATCTTTAAAGCCAAAGGTTTCAAAGAATTTATTATTAACATCAACAATACCATGATTAGGTTCAATGATTACGGTGATATGCTCTTGCGAATTGAAAATAGTATTGAGTCGTTGTGTTTGATGTTTGAGTTTTTCTTGATAGCTTATTTGTGAGGTAACATCGTCTCGTAAACCAATATACTCTTTTATTTTTCCTCTTCTATCAACTAAGGGTGCAATTGTAGCAGATACATAATACCTACTACCATCTTTGGCTTTATTAGCAAAAGTACCGTGCCATATCTTTTTATTGGTGATGGTTTGCCAAATATCAGTGTAAATCTCTTTGGGATTACTGGCATCTTTAACAATATTATGTGATTTACCTAATAGCTCTTTTTGGCTGTAACCACTAATTTCACAAAATCTATCATTGGCATAAGTAATAATACCTTCTGTATTAGTACGACTTACAATCATGGTTTGATCAATGATATCTCTATACTGATGAAGTAAATTGATAATATCTTTATTTTCATTGGTTTTATACTCAAGTAGCTCTGAACGTTCATCGAGTAACTCTTTTAATTGAGCATTAGAGTTACGTAATTCTTCCGAGTTAACTGTAATAATATGCTCATGCATACGACGTTGGTCATCAAAGTCATCATAGACATCAGAAATTATTGTCAATAGATTCTTAACCTTTGGATCTAGAGTATCAAGATCTTGGGTGCCTAAAAACTTTTTAAGTTGTCGTTTAAGTAATCGATGCATTTTATGACTCGTAAATAGCTGTTAATGTCATGGTTTGATTATGAAGTTGACAGGTTTTGATATCTTCTTCAAATGGAGCTAGCTCTCCATATGAATAGAATCCTGTAAGGGTAACATTATCTCCTAAAATCTCTTGCACCGCTTCAAGTTCATCATCAACAAGATAATTCATAACAATTTTTCGTCCTACACAACTAACTACTAAACATAACGCCGTTTCATTATTTGTTGCACCAATAGCACGCGCTGCTTTACCCGCACCATCAACAAGTATATCAATATCTGCTTTCATCAATCTCGCACTAAAGCCTTCAGGAACATCTCCTGCAAAAGTAATACTTTTTGTCTCTTCATCAATGGCTAAAAGTGTCCGAATGACTTCAGGGCTATTTTCGTTTTCTTTAATACTTAATGGAAACCGTAATCCACTATTAGGTAACTCATTAGCCAGTTCACCTAAGTACTTTTTGTATAAATTAAGTGCAGGTTCACCATCAATTTCATAAAGAATGTTATCTTTTGATTTTGTAATTGTTCTTTGTGTACCAAATTCACTCCAACCAGCAAAACAACCCGTCCCTATACTTAAATCTTTGCCGTAAAAACCTATGGCTACAATCGTGCGTTGTTTGGGTATATCATTGGCAATAACATAAGTCTCTTGAAATCTATCTCCATCTCCTGCCATTCCCCCTGTTACAGGTATGGTATTACTTACATTATTAATTCCACGGGCTAATTGTGAACCATTAATTAAAAGACCATCACTAATGACAAAAATATGTTGGAGATCTTCTTTTGGTAAATTACTAATCAACTCTTTTGAAAGCTCTTCTACATTATCTTTCTCATTAAAACTAATTGCTGAGACATTGACTGAGCTTTTTTCAAAAGAGACAGCCGTTGCAGTAAGCTCAAAATTTGATACTTCAGCGGCAACAATATTCCCTGATGTTGAAGAACCAACAATTTTTGCATTAGGGTAACGCCCTTTGAGTTCATAAAATCTTTGTTCAAGTTTAATAATATCTGTATGACCAAAAACAAAAACAATATCAACGTTACTTTGAGCATTCTCTTCTAAATCACCAGAAATCTTTTTCCAATCACTGTTTTCATAAACGAGTGTCTCAATTTTCATAGGGTTACCTTTATTATCATAATTTATATTTCTGTAAATTTATTGTAAATAGCTTTAAACTGTTCAACATTTTCAATAAACAGATCAACTAAAACAGGATCAAAGTGTTTGCCTTTCTCTTCAATAAGAAGGGAACAAGCATCTTCAAAACTCCACGCTTTTTTATAAGGTCGTTGCGATGTTAGTGCATCAAAAACATCTGCAATAGCTGTGATACGACCAAGAAGAGGAATATTTTCTCCTTTTAAGCCATTAGGATATCCAGAGCCATCATATTTTTCATGATGATTAAAAGCAATAATTCCACCTGCTTTTAAGTATTCACTTTGAGAGTTTTTTAAAATTTTATACCCGATTGTTGAGTGTGTTTTCATGATTTCAAATTCATCTGCTTCTAATCGACCTGGTTTAAGTAGAATTTTATCAGGAATTCCTACTTTGCCTATATCATGAAAAGGGGAAGCATAAAAAATAGTATCTTGAAATTTTTCACTTTGTCCAGATAATGCCGCTAAGGTTTTGCTATAGTGCGCAACTCTTGCTACGTGAGCCCCTGTTTCAGGGTCTTTAAACTCAGCAGTTTTTCCTAAGATATTTAAGGTCTCGTGCTCTCTATCAATAAGCATTTTTGTAGCACTATTAACTTCATTTTGTAGTAGCAATGCTTTATCTTGAAGTAAAAGTTGACTCTGTCTAAGTTTTAGCATATTTGAGATACGTGCTCTAAAAGAGCCTGAATTAATAGGTTTACTTAAAAAATCATTAGCTCCAAACTCTAAAGCTTTGACTTGCAGTACCATATCATCACCCACTGCTGTAAGCATAATAATAGGGATATCCTCATCATGCTCACGTACTTTTCTGATAAATTCTAAACCATTAAGTTCTGGCATCATATAATCAACAACAATTAAATCATGACTACTATTAAGAGCATCAAGAGCATCAAGTGGATTTAAAAAACTATCAATTTCTAAGTTAAGAGATTTGGCAAAAACTTCAATAATTGATAAATTATTGTGGTTATCATCAACGGAAAGAATTCGCATGCCATCTATTGTATTCATAAGGAAACCTTCTTTATATAGTAAAAGAGTATATTATTAAAATGTAATATAAAAGTACTATTTTAGTGATTAATTTTTGGTTAATTACTTTGTGGTTTTTTGCTTTTTAACTTACTCTAAAGAGATGATAAGCTCTTTAGCTGAGTGGAACTCATGGGTATCAAAGTGATGAACTTCAAAATAGACATTATAAATAGCTATGGCTTTATTGAGTTTTTCTAAATCAATTTCAAGATGAGTACGGGTTAATACAACAAAATCATCACCATGAAACCTAAAGATTTCTGATTGTTTATAAGTGCTTTGCAGTAGTTGTACAATTTTAATAAGAAGTAGATTTCCTTTCTCCCAACCATAATCACGATTATATGCTGAAAAGTTTCGTAATAAAAGAAGATTAAGACATTCGTAGTGGTGTACATCTTTATTTAAAATCAACTCTAGGTAGTTTTCATTATGTGCTGAGGTGAGCGCATCTTGAAAAAAGTAAGAGAACCGTTTTTGTTCCAAGTCACTATGTGGAAGTTGATCAGCATCTTTTAAGGAGACCTGACTTAAGGTACTAAGGGCAACTTCGACTACCTTGGGATGAAAGAAAATACCAGATAACTCGTCAATTTCAGAAATAGCTTCATGGACACTTTTTCGACCTTTATAGACACGATTAGTGGTCATAGCATCAAAAGCATCAGATACTATTAGAATATGGGTTAGTAGAGGAATTTCATCCCCCTTAAGACCATCAGGATATCCACTACCATCAAAATGCTCATGGTGGTGTTTGATAATTTGTGCTAAGTCTTGATACATGGCAATTTTTGAAAGCATTTGATAGCCTGAAATGGCATGTTGTTTAATCAAATCATACTCTAATGCAGAGAGTTTCCCTGGTTTTAATAAAATAGAATCAGGGGTCACTACCTTTCCAATATCATGCAAGATAGCAGCTTGTTCAAGTTTTTGAATCTCTGAAGGGTTAATATTAAGTGCAGTTGCTAGGAGTCTACAGTACTCTGCAACACGAACCGTATGTCCTGCTGTATAAGCATCACGCTGTTCAATAATATCAACAAAGGCTAAAATAGTCTCTTCGTAGTTAGTGATTTTCTCAAGCTCAAGTTTTTCAAGTACATTACGATGCTTATTAATACTAATGGCAAATGCAATATCTTTCCCAAGATTCTCTAAAATAGAAATCTCCTCTTTTTCAATGGAGTTGTTATCTGAATAGATACAATAAACACCAAAAGCATTATTACTATCATCATAAAAAAGTGGAATAGCAATGGAGGAGTTTAAGAGATAATCATTAGAACGTCGCTGTTTAATATTTGGGAAGTTTTTTTGCAAATCGGTTGAGATAATACTTTTCTTTTCTTTAATCGCTTTAATAGCAGGGCTAAATATACCAGGTTTCTTAGTGTTAAGTGAACAGCTCTTTTTATCAACAAGATTATAGATATCTTGGGATTTATAAATAACATCCAAGGAGTTGTCATTGTTAAGCATCCCAAACCAACAAAACTTGTAAGCATCATGATTACAAATATTATTGATACTATTTTTAATAATAGCTTGTATATTCATTGCCCCTACTAAATACTCATTAACATCAGCAACCATTTTCATTATCTGTTTAAAATAGTGTTCCCGTCGGTACATGTTCTCAATATCAATTGTACGTTGTTCAATCTTCTCTTCTAGGGAGTTATTAAGTTCTGTTAACTCTAAATCCTTTTTTTCTAAAAGTGTTAGTGCTTCAGTGTACTTTTGTCGTAACTGATGGTCTTGTTTAAGACTTTGCTCCAAAAGAAGGTTTTTGCGACGTAGTTGACGTAGCTCTTTTTCATACTCTTCTACACTTTTCATACTATAATCCTAATGGTTTAGATGTGCATAGGTAATATCTAATCCACACTTTAAGTTTTGAAGGTAACTAATAGCATCATTTACAAACTTTTGAGGAATAATAGAACCATGCTGAGGTAGAATGGCATTAATTTCTATGCCGGATAAGTTCTCTACAAAACCACGTGCAGCTATATTACTTGCCATATAATCTATATGAAATAGATCCATATTCATCTTATGTTCATCAAAATCATTAACGGTTAATTTCCAGTTGGTATCAAGTGCTGCCCAAATATCTCCAGAAAGAAGAAATTTAGAGCTTACATCATAGGTAGTAAATGCACCTGGGAAATGTAAAAAAGGTGCTTCAATAAACTGTAAAGTTTTGCCTGTCTTAAAGCTAAATTGTTTCTGTTCACTAATATTAAAAAACGTATAATCATTAATTCCATAGTGTGGCAGAAGAACATTCGTTCGAGCCGATGAGAAAATTGTTATTTTTGGGTTAAACTCAAGCCAGTCAATAATAGAAGCTGCCACATCAGGGTCTTGGTGACAGACAATAAGTGAAGTGATATTTTCTAAAGGCATAATCTGTTTGACCCTATTTTGAACCGTCTGAAAGAAAGAGCGACTTCCTGGGTCAACGATAATACCTTCCTCACCACTTTTTATAAGGTAAACATTACACCTAAAGGCAGTTTCATCGTCGATTCCTAACCAGTAAATAGTATGAATTTTATCTTCATATAAAGGGGTGATACTCTCTAAATTGATCTCTTGATTTTCATAATTGTCAAGTAAGTAGGTTTCCATAACAGACTCCTTTTATGTAGATAGTAATTATGACATATATACTCTTAGTTATAAAAGGAGATAAAAAATTATTTTTTAGTTATTTAGATAGATTATTGACGTTTATTTATCGTCGTGACTGCTTATTATGATACATATTTTCATCTGCAACAGCTAAAATAGTGTTTAATTCATCATCTTGTGAAAAGGAACTTATTCCAAAAGAGAATGAAAAACCTAAGTTATCAACTGTTTTTGATTTGAGTTTTAAACTACCTAGTTTTATCTGAGCTTGTTCAATCTGACTTTTCACTTCACTCTCACTAAGATTAGATTTATCAAATAATACAATAAATTCATCACCTGCATAGCGAATAACACTTGTATGCTCTAGAAGAATCTCTTTTTTAAGAAACTCACTTAAATATCGTAATACTTGGTCTCCCACTAAATGTCCATGGGTATCGTTAATCTGTTTAAAATTATCTAAATCAATAAAGGCTAAAAAACCATTATTTGGGAATTTATCCTCTTTAATATAAAAATCTTCAAACCATTTTCTATTTTTTGCTTTTGTAAGAGAATCAGTAAAGAGTTCCCTTTGTAAAAAATCAATCTTTTCTTGCATGGAAGAGATCTCATTTTGAACCATTCTTAAGGCTTTATCATCTCTATTTTGTATAGCAATTTCTGCATTTTTAGCTGAGGTACCAAGGGATTGTAAATTATCATTTGTCTCTTTGACAATAAAGTTAAGTTTATGTTCATCTTGGTGTAAGTCTTTTAAAATAATTGCATCGTTTTTTAAGTCTAAGCCAATCTCTTGTGCATGTTTTTCAAAACTTTTTGAATATTCTCCTGGGGTAACAATATCTTTTTTTCGGACTTTTTTAATGGTTTTGTAAGTAACCTCTTTAAGTAAGTTTTGCATCTGTCTTAGCCTTGTCGCAAATTATATAGATAATTATAATATAAGCTAGTTGAAAGAAGATTAAAAAGTAAAAAAAATGATTATTTAAGTATTAAATTGCATTAAAAATAAAGCCCTAAAGGCTTTATTATTGAAGAAGTCTTAGTACAGTTTGTTGGGTAATATTTGAAGATTGTGCTTGTCCAAAAGCACCCACTTGTGCTAAGATATTTTGTTTTGAAAAATTAGAAACTTCACTAGCAAAATCAATATTAGAAAGAACAGATTCTGCTTCCCGTGTATTGGTATATTGTGTTGCTAAATTTCTACTTGAACTCTCTAATTGATTAGCGACAGTTCCAAAATCACTTCTAAAGTCATTGAGCTGAGTAACGGCATTATCAACATCTTCTAAAAAACCTCGAGCAGTATCAGCGGTAAAGCTTGAAGCATCAAGATTAAGTAAATCATTAAGACCAAGACCTTCTGTATTTGCTTGAACACCTTCTGATTCGATTAAATCTTCAGCAGTAGTTCCTGCTTGAACTTGTAAACCCTCACTAGCACTACTATCTGTTGCACTTGCTTGCAAAAGGTTTTGTCCATTATAGTTTGTTTGACCTGCGATATTATTAATTTGTTCAAGTGATTTTTGAATATCTTTTAAAAGTGCTTCTCGTCCTTCTTGTGAAGTAGTTGCAGTTGATGCTTGAAGTAGATTTTCTTTAATTCCATCTAAAAGATTTGACTGCTCAGAAATTGCTTGATCACCAATTTGTGTTAACGCCAAGGCACTATTAACATTTTCAATACTTTGAGAAATACCACTTGCTTCTACACTTAAGTTTTCAGAAATTGCTAATGAAGCAGCATCATCTGCTGCTGAGTTGAGTTTAAGTCCTGTAGCAATTCGTTCTAAGGCTTGATTAGCATTGACATAGCCGGGATTAAATTGTACATTATTATCTATTGTCATTGCCTACTCCTTGATTTAATATACTTTATTATACTCTTCTTAAATTAAACAAGTTTTAAGAAAAAATGATAATTTAGGGCTAAAAATAACTTTATAATAAGAGCCATTATTTCATTAACGATTGGTTAACCTTTCATTGGTCAATAGTTAATACTCATATTTTATACTTTTATCATAAGTAAAAAACGCGAATTTATTACTTTGTTCTTCGTTCATAGAAATTATAATCAGATTAAAAAAGGTACCTATTGCGGAGGGTGCCTTTTTTAATGTCTAATTTTTTCTTCTTATTAAAAAAAACACTCCAATAACAGCACTTAAAATGATTAAAATATAGGTAGGTATATGTTTAACTAAATAGTTATAAAAAGAGTTTAGATTTCCTTTTGAAGCAGTTTTTGCCATACGCACTAAGAAAGTTTTAAATCCTAATTGTTTTAGTGCTTGAAGTCCTGCTTTTCCAAAACTTGAAGCATACACTACGGTTTGTTTGGGCATATTTTGTAAAGAGTGCAGTAAATTAATACTATTTTTACCAGCTAACTCAAGGAGTGGAACAGTTTTCTTCTGATATTTTGAAGTAATCTTTGCTACATTTGGAAGGGCTTGATAACGCCTGGTTTTACTTAAAATTGTAAGCGTATCTTTTAACCCAACATTTTTATGGATAGTTTGTAGTTGTTTAAAAATAGGTTTTATATGTTTAATACTTTTGCTTTGTTTTATAAGTGGAAGCATACTTTTTAAATAACGCCCTAACCATCTTGGAAACTTATTAGCTCTTCGTGCAAGCTTAAGTGTGCTAATACCAGTTTTTACACTTGCACTACTACCTGCTGTTGCATAGGTTGTTGCACTAGCTATAACTCCTATAGCACTTAAGGTTACGATAACTTCATCCACCTCTTTCTGTTCAAAATAGTTTTTTCCTTGAATGACTAAATCTCGTAAATCTCCAAAAAGGAAAAAGTCACTTATAATCGCACCTGTATTACCTATAGTCTCATCACTGACGCCTTTTATCACTCCCTCAAAAAACTTTCTTCCTTGGTAAGATAAACTATTTCTATACTCTGAAATCTTTTCTAAAAGTTGTATGGCTTCTTCATTAGTGTTGACATATTTAAACTGCATAAAATAGGTAAGGTATTCATGAGCTTTCGCATATTGTTTGTTTTGAAGTAACTCTTGGGTTTGTGGAATAGGGTTAATTTGTACTAAAGGTCGTACATCAAACTTTGCTCGTTCAAAAAGAATACTTAGAGTTAAAAATAAAATAGTAAGAAGTAGTAGTTTAAAGAAAATTTTAAATAACATTCTCTATTTTAGCATATTTTTTCTCTTCAATTTAGATACAATACGAAAAAAGTATTTCTATACACAATAAAGCGAGTCCATGAAACGAATTTTTCTACAAAACTATAAGCCTCTACGATTTAAGTTTTATCAAAATATTGATGACTTTAAAGTTATTGAAGTGCCAATAAGATTTACCAATAAAGGCAACTTTATTATTTTAAAAATCAAAAAAACAAACCTAGGAACCTGGGATTTAATAGAGAAATTAGCCACAGGATTAAAAATCTATGATAATGAAATAGGCTATGCAGGATTAAAAGATAAAAATGCAACTACAACACAATATATTTCCATACCAAGAAAATATGGAAAAGATATAAAAAAGTTTCATCACCCAAAAATAGAAATACTTGAAACCTTTTTTCATAAAACAAAACTCAATATTGGGGATTTAGAAGGAAACTTTTTTGAAATTAACCTTCATGATGTGGAACAATCTGATGTAGGACAAATCGAAAAACGTCTCAAAGAGATCAGTAAAGTGGGTATGCCAAACTTTTTTGGCTACCAACGTTTTGGAAGAGATGTTCAAGAAAACCTTGAAAAAGCCAATAAAATAATCTATGGGGATTTAAAAATACGTGATAGAAAACTAGAAAAGATGTTAATCTCGGCCTATCAAAGTGATTTTTTTAACCGTTGGTTAGCAAAACGTATTGAGTTATCAAAAGAGAGTTTCAAACTTTTAAATGGTGATGTTATGATGCAACTCAAAGAGGAAAAACTCTTTACTCCATCAAAAGTCAACGAACAGATACAAAAAGATTTTCAAAATCAAAAGTCAGTACCAACTGGGTTGCTATCAGGAAGGCATGTTTTTAGAGCAAAATATGAAGCGCGAGAAATTGAACAAGAGTTTGACGATACTTATATCCAAGAAAAAGGCTTACGACGACCAGCAATTGTATTTCCAAAAGACATTAGTGTAAAGTATGATAATAATACGAAAAAGTGTAAAGTGAAGTTTATATTACCACGTGGGGCGTATGCTACGGTTTTAATTGAGAATGTTGCAAATAGGAATTTAAAAGGGTAAAAGTTAAATTCAATTGCTGAGTTTGTTGATTAGGGAAGCTTATATATTCTGGCTTTGTATCGTAAAAACAACTAATAGTTGTCAAAGGCGAAGATTCTCTACAGTTTTTGTTTTATTTTCTTAACTTACAAAACTTCCTAAAACGTGCATTTAGCACGTTTCTTAACGCTTAGAAAGGCTTAAAATAAACGTCAGTGGAAGATTTTTTGGTTACTCGTATAATAATATGAGAATATACTATTATATTTTCATAGCGTTCTTAGAAAATGTTATTTAAATAAAGAGTAAATAGATTTATCTCTTTTTATTAAAAAACTTCACAACTCCTCGTGGAATCCAAAGTATCAAATACACTGCCAAAGTAAATACAACTGGATGTATCATCCCGACACCATATGCCCCTGCATGAGGCAGATTAGCTAGATGTTCCATTGGCATTGAAAACCACTCTTTGTGATGCATCCCTACCGTTAACACTAAAAATACAACTAAAATAACAATAAGTTCTTTCTTCAAATATATCCTTTTTAAATGTCCCACTTAAAAAGGGAACCATTACATTATATGTCTTCTTTTTTAACGCAAAAATAAATTTTGCTAAAA
>CAZIES010000049.1:0-16847 GCA_964538295.1 uncultured Arcobacter sp.
AAATCCGGTGATCGATCCATTAAAATTTGTAACTTTTTAATTAAAAATAATTTTTAAATCACAATTTATTTAACCTATCTAATAACAATTATTATATTTCCTAATAATATATCTAGTTGAATTTTTATTATGGAGAGTACAGTTTTACTAATGTTAAAAATCAAAAAGCCGTTAGGAGGGGCTTTTATGAATTCAAACTGGACTTTGTTACAAATCGTGACATTTTATTTAAAAGTGAATTTTAAAAGGCATTTTTTTGTTTGTCCCTTGTAGATGTAGATACAGAATCTATTTTATGATAATTTCAAAAATTCTGTTTATAAATGATACTTTTTTAATACACTTTGTCTGTAGTATGCTAAATTAATGTAAGAAAGGAATAGTACTATGTCTAAAAAAGTTGTATTTGTTGATGATAGTAAAGCCATTTTAGCTTCTGTAGATTTTGCAGTGGCTGAATTAGTTGATAATGGACAAATAGAGTTTAGTTCATTTATAAACCCTGATGAGTTATTGTCAAAAGCAAAAAGTGGAGAAGTAGTTTATGATATGTTGTTTACTGATATAAATATGCCACAAATGAATGGTTTTGAATTAGTATCTGAACTTAAAAAAATTCCTTCACTTAAGCAAAAGCCTATTATTGCACTAACGACAGAAAACTCAAACGAGATGAAGCAAAAAGGTAAAAGTGTGGGGATTGCTGGCTGGATTGTAAAACCTTTTAATGAAACAAAAGTTATTGGTGCAATTAAAAAAGTGTTGGCTTTTTAATTTAAGGATTTTTTATGGGTAAGAAAAAAGAGAAAAAGAAAGCTAAGAAAAAAGAGAGTATATCAAATAGTAAACTTGCCGTAAGTGCAGCTCAAAAATATCTTAGTTTCGAAGTAAATGAAGAGATATACGCCATGGAGATACTTGATGTAAAAGAGATAATTGCCATGATGAAGTTTACACAAGTTCCAAAGATGCCAGCTTTTGTAAAAGGTGTCATTAACTTAAGAGGTTTGATTATTCCAATTATTGATATGCGATTAAAATTTGAGATGGAAGAGGTTGAATATAATGATCGTACAGCAATTATTATAGGGATTATTGATGATGACTATATTGGATTTGTTGTTGATAAAACAGCGGATGTATTAAATATTCAACCTGAAGAGATGAGTGAACCACCAAAATTTGGTACAACGGTAAATATAGAGTTTTTAAAATCTATGGCAAAAACGGCTAATGGTGTTGTTATGGTGATAGATATTAAAAAAATATTTACTGAATTAGAGAAAGAAGCGATAACTTCATATAAAGAATTAAAGGGGTGAAGATGAAGATGACATTTAAAAAGCAATTGATATTAGTATTGTTGCTAGTGGGTATTATACCATTTTTGGTTATTGTGGTGAAATCAACCATTGATGCAGGAGAGGCATTAGAAAAAGAGGCTTTTAATAAACTTGAAGCAGTAAATCAGATTAAAAAAAGACAACTTGAAGAGTTTATTCATTATAGACTTGCTGATTTAGAGGTTGCTTCTAAAAATGCAAATACGATAAATATAACAAAAGAACTTATAGAGGTTCATAAAGAATTAGAGGTTCAAGAAACTGATCCTTATCCTGTAAAGCATGAATATGCACTTGCTGTAGCTAATGAGTATGATAAGTTTTTTAACTCATTTATGCAAGCGTATGGGTATTATGATGTTTTTGTATTATGTGCAAAACATGGACATGTAATGTATTCTGTAGCAAAAGAGTCTGATTTAGGGGAAAACCTATCCGTTGGTAGTTTAAAAACTTCGGGATTAGGTAAATTATGGAAAAAAGTTGTTTCAACAAAAATGCCTCAAATTGTTGATATGGAACCATATGCACCTTCAAATGGAGATCCTGCAATGTTTATGGGAGCACCAGTTTATGATGAAAAAGGTAATATGATATCAGTTATTACTATACAAATATCTGATAAAGCCATTAATAATATTATGCAAGTACGAGATGGAATGGGTGAGTCTGGGGAGTCTTATCTAGTAGGAGCTGATAAACTAATGCGATCTGATAGTTATTTAGATCCAGTGAATCATAGTTTAAAAGCATCATTTGCTAATCCATCAAAGGGTAGTGTTAACACTGAAGCAGTTAAAGCAGTATTTAGTGGTAAAAAAGGTACAGATATTATTGTTGATTATAATGGTAATGATGTATTGTCTTCCTATGATAGTGTTAAATTTGGAGATGTCTCTTGGGCAATTTTATCAGAGATTGACATGGCTGAGGTGGAAATTCCTATTAAGAAATTGGAGTATGCTGCTTTAGTTATAGGGATCATCGTGTTGATTTTAATTGTTATTGTAGCAATAATATTATCTAACTATATATCAAAACCAGTTATAACTGCTATTGAGGGTATTACAGAAGGGGCAGAACAAGTTTCATCTGCATCGAGTCAAATTAGCGATTCTTCACAGCAATTAGCAGAAGGTTCGCAAGAACAAGCAGCATCTGTAGAAGAGGTTACCTCTAGTTTAGCGCAAACAAAAGCGACTGTTGATCAAAACTCTGAAAACGCTAGAGAAGCGGATTTACTTAGTAAAGATGCAAATGATAGTGCGAAGCTTGGATATGAACATATCAAGCAGTTATCTTCTTCTATGGAAGAGATTAATGAGTCAAGTAGAGAGATATCGCGAATTATTAAAACGATTGATGAAATAGCTTTCCAAACAAATCTTTTAGCATTAAATGCAGCAGTTGAAGCAGCACGTGCGGGTGAACATGGACTTGGGTTTGCTGTTGTTGCAGAAGAGGTACGAAATTTAGCACAAAGATCAGCTGAAGCGGCTAAAGATACGACAGAAATCATTGAAAAATCAATTGAACAAGTACGAAAAGGTAATGAGATTACTACTGAGACAAATAAAGCCTTTGAAGAGATTCTAGAGAAAGTTAAAAAAGCTGGTGATATAACCGGAGAGATTGCCATGGCTTCTAAAGAACAAGCTGCTGGTGTTGGTCAAATTAGTGAAGCTATGGAACAAGTAGACTCTGTGACACAAACTATGGCTAGTAATTCAGAAGAATCTGCTGCTGCCTCTGAAGAGATGAATGCGCAAGCAACTCAAATGAAAGTAACTATTGCTAAAGTCGCTGAAATGTTTGGTTTAAAAGTTGATGAAAAATTGCTTCATAGTGCACCTGAAACACAATCAGTAAAAGTAAGTACAAAAAAAACAATAGATACGTTATCAGCAAATCAAGTAAAATCTAAAAAGGCAGCAGAGATTATGCCTTTAGATGAAGATGATATAAAAGTTTTCTAAAATGAGATTGAAAAAAGGTATCTTATATTTAGATGTAAGCTTAGATAATGAGAATCTACAAGAGCTTCTTCCAAAACTTCAAAAGAAGTTGAAGAAAATCGATAAGGTTATGATAGAAGGGGATTCTATGTTAGCCTCATCGGCTCTTTTTGCAATAGTGATGAGTTTAAAAAAGAGTAAAAAGAGTATCGAAATATCTGGCTTGGAATCTAATACAGATTTTATAAGCTTGGGAAATGTGACTTTTATATAAAACAAGGGTAGATAATGTCAAATGCTAAAGACCGAGTTATACAAATATTTATTGAAGAATCTACTGAAGTTATAAACCAGTTAGAAACTGAGTTAATGACATTAGAGGAGTCTCCTTCTGATAAATCAATTATTAATGAAATATTTAGAGGAGTACACACTTTAAAAGGAAATGCAAATTCTTTTGGTTTCTTTAAGCTGGGTGGATTTGTTCACTACTTTGAAGACTTACTGGATTTTTACAGAGAACCAAATAATAAATTAAATGATGAAGTTCTACAACTAATTTTTGATGCCTATGATGTGATTAAAGAGGTTTTTGTCTATGAAAAAGATGGTATTGATAAATACCCAGAAGAGTATAACTCTGTTTTAAACAGTATTAAAGAATCGCTTAATTTAAATGTTGAAATGAGTTCTATGGAAGAAGAACCTTTAAGTGATGTCGTAACTAAATCACACTCTTATCATGACAAATTTGATGAAACAGAAATCAAAAAAATTGATAATGAGTTGAAAGAGAGCATTTTAGAAAAAAGTGCTGAGGGCTTTTTAATCTACAATGTAGTAATGGAGTTTGATGAAGATATCTATGTACGAGGGTATAACCACCCTTTGTTTTTTAAACTCTTAGAATCACTTGGAAGTATTGTAAAGTCTTTTTGGTATATAAATGAGGATATTCCAAAAATAAAAAATTTTGATATAGATAAAAGTTATATAAAAAGAGTGAGTCTTTATCTTTTAAGTTCAGAATCCATAGAAGAGGTTGAAGATGTTTTTGAGTTTATTGCAGAAGATAATGAAATTGGAATCTCAATTATTGATAATCAACTCTTTTTAACTGCGGATGACAAAGAGAAAGAACTTGATGATTTAGAGGTTCAAGAATTACAATCTATTCAAGAGAACAATTTACAAAAAGAAGAGTTTAAAACAAAGACATTAACACAGGCAAAGTCAATCAGGATTGACTCAGATAAACTTGATGAATTATTTGATTCTATTGGTGAACTTGTGATTGCTCAGAGTTTTATTGACCAAAATGAAAAAATACGATCTTTAAACGATATTGAAATAAATCAATACCTTAATTTACTTAATAAAACAACACGACTTATTCAAAAGAAAGTTATGAATTTAAGAATGGTACCTATTCGAGACACCTTTTTAAAAATGAAAAGAGTAGCAAGGGATGTATCTAAAAAAACTGATAAAGATATTGATTTAATTATTGCTGGTGAAGAGACAGAAATTGATAAAACCATGGTTGATTCTTTAAGTGAACCATTAATTCATTTAATTCGAAACTCTATTGACCATGGAATTGAAGAGTCAAGTGAAAAAAGAGTAAAAGAGAATAAAAGTGAAAAAGGTTTAGTTCATCTTTCTGCAATACATAAAGGAAGTAATTTTATCATTGAAATTAAAGATGATGGAAGAGGTATTGACCATAAAAAGGTATTACAAAAAGCTATTGATAAGGGCATAGCATATGAGCATGAAGAATATACGCAAGATGAGATTTTACAATTTTTGTTTTCTCCTGGATTTTCGACTGCTTCTGAAATCACAGATATAAGTGGACGAGGAGTAGGTCTTGATGTTGTAAAAAAATCAATAGATAACCTAAAAGGTAAAATTCAAATTGAATCAAAATTAAAAAAGGGAACTACCTTTAGAATTGTTTTACCTTTAACATTAGCTATTATTGATGGACTTAGTGTAAGAGTAAAAGATGAAACATTTATTGTTCCAACTCTGTCCGTTGTAGAATCATTTAGAGCCAAAGAGGGTGATATACAAAGTGCTAAGAATAAAGGTGAGTTTATCAACTTTAGAGGGGATATTTTGCCAATCATTAAGCTTGGAGAATTACTTGAGATAGATGATTCAGAATTAAAAGTTGAAGAGACAACACTCATATGTATTGAACATGAAAGAGGAAGATATGTTTTACAAGTCAATGAGCTTCTTGGAAGGCAACAAGTTGTAATAAAGTCTCTAAGTAAAAAATTAGCACATGTAAAAGAGATAAGTGGAGCTGCTATTATGGGAAGCGGTGATATTGCACTTATTTTAAATATTGAGGGGATTAGAGATTGGTTAGATATTGAGCAAACAGTAGAGTTGTAAAAAATGATATCATATACTATTTCTCAAGATGAATTTGACAGACTTTCAACCTATATATATGAAGAAGTTGGAATACACTTAGCTGAGCATAAAATGAATTTAGTTCGAAGTCGACTCTCGAAAAGGCTTCGTTATTTTGGGTTTTATAGTTTTTCAGAGTATTATGAGTACTTAATGAAGGATAAGAGTGGTGAAGAACTTTTAATACTGACCAATGAGATAAGTACAAATGTCACAAGTTTTTTTAGAGAAGCGTCTCAATGGGAGTATCTTAAAGATGAGATTAAAAATATTGAACTTTCAAAAAAAGATAAAAAAATAAGAGTTTGGAGTGCTGCTTGTAGTAGTGGTCAAGAACCATATACAATTGCAATGTTTTTATTAAGTAATTTAAAAAATGCACAAGAGTGGGATATAAAAATACTTGCTACGGATATTTCAGAAGACATTCTATTAAAAGCTGCAAAAGCAGAATATAAGGTTGAAGAGATAAAGAGTTTATCTCAAAATATGGTTGTTAGTTTTTTTGATAAGGTAAAATATAAAAAAGGACATGAGACTGAAGTTGTCTATAAAATTAAGCAGAAGGTAAAAGAGTTAATTCTTTTTAGAAAATTTAATTTAGTGCATAGTCAATATAATATTATTAATAATTCAACATTTGATTGGGTTTTTTGTCGAAATGTAATGATATATTTTGATGCAAATACAAAAAAAAATGTCGTTTTAAATCTTTTATCAAAAATTAAAAAGGATGGACATTTTTTCATCGGTCATAGTGAATCACTGATTGCTTTGACTAAGAATGAAATTAGTCTTCAATCACCATCTATTTATAAAAAGTTGAAGTAAGGATAATTATGAAGAGTTTAGATGAAATTGATTCAAAGTCGTTAATAGTAGAGATAGAAAAAAGATTGAATGAAAGAGAATCAATGTTATTTGATATGAACATTATGATGAAAAAGATGGAGGAAATGAATAAAAAACTTTTAAAAGCCGAAGAGAATAAAAGTAAATTCATGAGTATCATCAAAAATGAGTTTAATAACCCATTAGCTTCTATGTTATCTCTTTCAAATACTCTTTTAACTACAAGTAAAGATGAAAAAGTAATGTTTATTGGTCAAACGATTCAAGAAGAAGCCTTTCTTTTAAATTTTCAAATTAATAATATTATAACTGCTGCAGAAATAGAATCAGGTACGCTTGAATTGCAACCTGTAACGGTGAACTTTAGAGATATATTTTTGCAGATAAAACAGGAGTTGTCTTATCCCATAAAAAATAAGCAAGCAAAAATTAATTTAAATATTTTAAGTGAAGATGATTTTTCTTATGATAGGGAGAAGGTATATCTTATTTTAGTAAATCTTCTTTCAAATGCTATTGAGTTCTCTTCTCTTAATAGTACCATTGAAGTGAATATTTTAGAAGAAGTTAATGATTTTAAAATTATTGTTAAAGATCATGGGGAAGGAATTGAAGAGTCTGAAAAAGATAAAATTTTTCAAAGATTTTATCAAGCTCATAGTGGTATGAATAGGAGTCATAGAGGACAAGGATTAGGACTTAGTGTAATAAAAGACTTGATTGATTTCATGAAGGGAGATATTAAATTTGATTCAAAATTAGGTGAGTATACAATCTTTGAAATCACTATACCAAAATTATCAAAATATGATACTATATTTGATGATGATAATTTGATGTTTTTTGATTCTAAGGAAAATAAGTTTTAATAATGGAAAAGAAATTCATCCATTCAGGACAACTTTATATAGCTGTTAATCCTACGTATATTCATACAGTTTTAGGAAGTTGTGTCTCTGTATGTTTATATGATAGTAAACGGAAGATTTCAGCTATGAATCACTATTTGTTACCCCTATGGAACAATGATGGTTTACAGTCTCCTAAGTTTGGAAATATTGCTATTATTAAATTAATTGAGGCAATGGAGGCAGTTGGTTGTGAAAGGAAAAATCTTGTTGCTAAAGTTTTTGGAGGGGCAAATCCAAATATTAGTCATCAAAATGAGAGTTTATTAATAGGCAGAAAAAATATGCAAGTAGCTTTTGATATTTTAGATGAGTATAAAATAAAAATAGTTGCACAAGATTTAGGTGGTATTTATGGTAGAAAAATTATGATGGATTCGCAAACAGGAAAAGTTCAATTAAAATATACCAAAAGAGGTTAAGGAAGTAAGATGTCAATTAGAGTTTTGATCGTTGATGATAGTGCAACTGCAAGAGAAGTTTTAACGAATGCTTTGAAAAAAGATAAAGAAATTGAGGTGATCTCTACTGCTCCTGATGCTTATATAGCAAGAGATAAGATTGTCACCTTAAAACCTGATGTAGTCTGTTTAGATGTAGAGATGCCTCGAATGGATGGTATTACATTTTTAAAAAAAATCATGCAATATATGCCTGTTCCTGTACTAATGGTTTCATCTTTAACCCAAAAGGGTGCAAAGATTACTTTAGATGCTCTTGATGCAGGAGCAATTGATTTTGTAGGAAAGCCTCATCAAAATATTTATGATGGAATTGATGAAATTGAAAAAGAGCTTATTACTAAAGTAAAAATGGTAGCAAGTTCTAATCTAAAAGCAAGAATCTTAAAACGAAAAATTACGAATCAAAAAACATTAGAGAAAAAATACTCTTTAGCCAATACCACAAATAAAATCATTGCAATAGGAGCTAGTACTGGAGGAACCGTGGCTCTAACTGATTTGATTTCAACATTACCTCGAGATATTCCAGGGGTTGTTATTGTACAACATATGCCTGCAGGTTTTACAGCATCTTTTGCACAAAGATTAAATGAAATCTCAGAAGTTGAAGTAAGTGAGGCTAAAAATGGAGATATTATTGGAAAAGGAAAAGTTTTAATTGCTCCTGGAGATTATCATATGGTTGTTCGAAGAGAAGGTGGTCAGTATAAGATAAAACTTGGAACAGGTGATAAGGTTAGTGGTCATAGACCAAGTGTTGATGTGCTTTTTAATTCATGTTCAGTATATGCAGGATCAAATAGTATTGGAGTCATTTTAACAGGAATGGGAAGTGATGGGGCAAAAGGTCTCTTAAAGATGAGAAATGCAGGTTCCCATACTATAGGTCAAGAGGAGAAGAGTTGTGTTATCTATGGTATGCCAAAGGTAGCCAATGAAATTGGAGCAGTTGAATCTGAAGTTCCATTAGAAAAAATTAATAATACTTTAATTTCTATATTAAATAAGCTTGAATAAAAGTAGTTATATGAGAAAAGTTGATTAAGAAAAGGCGGGGAGGAAAGAATGAAAGTTTTAATAGTTGAAGATGAACATACAAATGTAAAACTGCTTAAGTTTTATGTTGAGGATTTTTTTGCAATCAATAACATTAATAACTATATTATTGATATTGCATATAGTGGTGTTGAGGCTTTAGGGTTTAATTGTATAAAAAAATATGACTTAATGTTTCTTGATGTTAAAATGCCAAATATTGATGGAATTAAAGTCTTGGGTACGATAAAGAGAAGTGAGTCTTTAAATAAGCCCTATATTTGTATGATTACTTCTTTAGGTGAGGATAAATATAAAAGTCTTTATAAACATTTAGGGGCTAGTTCATATATTATAAAACCATTTGATAAAACCAGAGTTCATGAAACGTTAACTATGGTTAATAAACCTTTTCATGATATGAGTTCAATAAGCGATGACGAGTTTGAAGAGTTCGATGAGTTTGAAGATTTTGATGACTTTGAAGATTTTGACGAGTTTGAAGATTTCGATGAAGATATTAGTATTGCTAATCAAAGTCATATCCAAGTATCTGCGAAAGAGTTTTTAAAGGACTATAGTGATATTACGTATATGTTAGAGGATATCGAAGAAATTGATGATATTTTAAATGATTTAATTGAAGAGTTAGATAGGCAAAATATTAATTTCCAAAAAGATAATATAAACTTAGCTCTTCGAAAATATATTTCCTTTTTAGATTCATTATTATCATTTCAAGAGATGTCAACTACTTTAAACCTTTTAAATATCATAATAAAAGAGTTTACTATAGAAAAATATGAACAAACAAAAGCTATATTTATAATTGAACTAATTAGAGGAATTTTAGAAGATATATCTCGGTGGAAAGATCATGTATTTATACTCCAAGATGCGGTAGATGTTTATTATATTAATGCTTCAGTATTAAGTACGTTTAAGCAGTTAGAAAAGTTAGTTATTGAGTCTTAGTATGGAGATGAAAAAATTTGATATTATTGTTTTATTTGTCGAGGATGATAAGGCACAAAGAGAGAGTTTACTCCCTTTTTTAAAAACTATTTTTAAAAAAGTTTTAGTCGTAGACAATGGTCTTGATGCAATAGAACAATATACTCAACATAAAAAGCTTAATGAAAAGGTTGAACTTCTTATTACTGATATAGATTTGCCACAAATGGACGGCTTTGAGTTAATTCGTCAATTAAGAAAACATGACCCATCTTTGCATACTATTATAACATCTGGCGTTAGTTTTGGTCCTTTTATTAGTGAAATTAACTCTATTTCAGTGGTGAATGATTTTATAGCAAAGCCTTTTACTGTTCAGAAACTCTATTCAATTATAGAAAAAGCAACTGTGCGTATTAAAGTAAGAAGGGATAGAATAGAGCAATCCCATTTAGCTAAAGAGTATCAAAAAGCACTCGATCATGCTGCTATTGTATCAAAGACGGATTTGGATGGATATATTACATATGCCAATGAAAAGTTTTGTAAAATCTCTGGTTATACCAAAGATGAATTAGTAGGAAGTTCCCATAATATAATAAGACACCCTGAAAACCCTAAAGCTTTATATGAAGAGTTATGGAGAACAATTCAAGCAAAAAAAGTTTTTAAACACCCAAGTATATCAAATATGGCAAAAGATGGCTCAACCTATTATGTTAATACTACAATTGCTCCAATTTTAGATATCAATGATGAGATAATAGAATATATATCTGTAAGATTTAACACAACTGCCCTTGAGAATTCCATTATACAAGAGAGAAAAGCAAAAGAGAGTCAAACCCTCTTTTTAGCAAATATGTCACATGAAATAAGAACTCCTTTAAATGGTATTTTAGGTTTTGCAGAGATGTTAGAAAAATCACAGCTTTCACCTAAAGAGTCAGAATATATAGATATTATAAATTCGAGTGCTTCAAACCTTCTTAATACCCTAAATGGGATACTTGATATGTCAAAAATAATAACTGGCAATATGCAAGTTGAAGAGGTGTTTTTTAATCCTTTAGAAGAGTTTGAAATAGTTAAAAAATTATTTAAAGAGCGAGCACAAACAAAAAATATAAAACTTTTGTTTAATATGTTTAATAATTTCCATAAAAACTTTTTAATAAAGGGAGATATATTAAAATTAAAACAGGTTTTATTCAATCTTTTAAATAATGCAATTAAATTCACACCCAAAAATGGTAATGTAAGTTTAAATATTGTCGTTAAAGATGTTAATGATGATAGGATGAGATTATTATTTGCAGTTGAAGATGATGGAATAGGAATAGGTAAAGAGACACAAAAAGATATTTTTAAACCTTTTATTCAGGAGAGTCAAAGTACGACAAGAGAATATGGAGGAACAGGTTTAGGACTTGCTATATCTAAGGAGATTGTTGCTGCTTTAGGAGGTATGTTACAACTTAGAAGTCAGAAAAAAAAGGGAAGTAAGTTTTATTTTGAATTAGAGTTTGAGTATAAAGATAAAAAAAAGGTTAGAGAAAAAAAGAAAAGTTTTTTAAAAACTAATAGTTTCAAAGGTAATATTCTAGTTGCAGAAGATGAAGAGATAAATAGAAAATTAATGAATGCAATTCTTACAAGAATGAATCTAAATACAACTTTTGTCAAGAATGGTCGTGAAGCAGTAGATATTTTTAAAAGAAAAAATAGATATTTTGATTTGATATTACTTGATATTAATATGCCAGAAATGGATGGTTTAGATGCATGTACTGAGATAAAAAAGATTAAAGAAGAATATCTTATTGATAACATACCTATTATTGCACAAACAGCATATGCGATAAAAGGAGATAAAGTAAAGTTTATTAAGCATGGATTTGATGGATATTTATCAAAACCAATAGATTTAAATGAATTAGTTTTTCTTTTTAGTAAATATTTAGAAAAAGAAAGTCATATAAAAGAAGAGAAAAGAAAGATAAACAAAGAAACCTTTATTGCAAAGAATGCAAAAAAACTAGATATACCCGAAGAGTTTTATGAAGAGTTATTAAATGATTTTTTTAACTTAATTGATAAGGATATAAATTTACTTGAACAATCTTTATTAAATAATGACCTATTAGCTGTTTCAAATCAAGCCCATAAGTTAAAGGGCTTATGTGGCAATCTTGCCTTATACGAATTACATAAGATATTTTTTATCTTAGAGGATAAAAAGCTTCAAGAAAAAGATTGGAGTGAGTATTTAGAAAATGCAAAAAGTGAAATAAAAGAAATAGCTGAAATTATAAAAAATCACTATACCTAAATAAGTAATAAGAATGAATGTTTTGAAGATTTTCCTTAATGGCTAGTAGGAAACTATTTTTATCAAATGATGGGTAATATCTTGTATGATAATAGTTTATCTATTCTTTTGTTATTTTTGTCTATAATGCGCGATATAAAAGAAAATAAAAAATAGATAAAAGGTTAAATATGGGATTAGGAGTAGGAATTGTTGGACTTCCAAATGTAGGAAAGTCAACGACATTTAATGCGTTAACAAAAGCGCAAAATGCAGAGGCACAAAACTATCCGTTTTGTACAATTGAACCAAATAAAGCAGTGGTTCCCGTTCCAGATAAACGACTTGATGAATTAGCTAAAATTGTTATTCCTGATAAGATTCAGCACTCAACAATTGATTTTGTAGATATTGCAGGTTTAGTACGTGGCGCTTCAAAGGGTGAAGGTTTAGGAAATCAGTTTTTATCTAATATTAGAGAAGTAGAAGTCATTTTACATATGGTGAGATGTTTTGAGGATGGTAATATTACCCATGTTGAAGGAGATGTTAACCCTTTACGAGATATTGAGATTATTGAAACAGAGTTAATTTATGCAGATATTACACAAGTTGAAAAAAAGATTGAAAAATTAAAAAAACAGTCAAAAGCTTCTAAAGAAGCAGCTGCTCAACTTAAAGTTGCCCAAAGCTTAATGGCACACTTAGAAGATCTACAACCTGTAAAAACATTTGAAGATATTGAAAATGAGTTTTTCCTTTCGATGGATAAAGAGTTACGCTTTTTATCCAATAAAGATGTAATTTATGGCGCTAATGTTGATGAAGATTCTTTAGCAGATGGTGGCAATGAATATGTTGAAATTTTACGGAACCATGCAGTTGAAGTTAATGCCGATGTGATTATGCTATGTGCAAAAATTGAAGAAGAGTTAGTAGGTCTTGAAGAAGATGAAGCAAGAGAGTTCTTAACAGACTTAGGTGTAGAAGAATCAGGACTAGAGCAAATTATCCATAAAGCATTTGATAAATTAGGACTTCAGTCATATTTTACCGCTGGTAAAGTAGAAGTAAGAGCATGGACAATTCGAAAAAATACAAAAGCACCTCAAGCAGCAGCTGTTATTCATAATGATTTTGAAAAAGGTTTTATTAAAGCAGAGGTTATTTCTTATGAAGATTATGTCGCAAATGGTGGTGAAGCAAAATGTAAAGAAGCTGGAAAGCTCAGACTTGAAGGAAAAGATTATATCGTGCAAGATGGTGATGTTATGCACTTTAGATTTAATACTTAATAATTATTTTTTCATTAAAGCTTAGTTATTTCTAAGCTTTATTTGAAATTTAGATGTTACAATATATTGTTAATTGCTATTATGAATCTGTTTTGGTTATAATTATTATAAATCTTAGTTAAGGGCAATTGCAATGGAACTTCACCTCATTGAACAAATAGAATCCTTACCTCCTTTACCTAAAACATTACTCAAGATTATTGAGTTTGAGAGCAGTGCTGATTTACAACCTGAAGCACTTTTAGAAATTATTGAAAAAGACCCTTTAGTTATTTCAACCTTACTTAAAGCAGCAAATTCCTCTTTATTTGGATTTAGAGGCAGTGTTGAAACCGCAAGCCGTGCTATTAATCTTTTAGGAATTAATTTTTCTTTAGCAGTTATTATGTCAAGTATTTTAAACAATCTTGTCAAAACAGATTTAACCCCTTATGGAATAAGTGATGATGATTTTATTCATCATACTCAACTACAGTTTGGTTTAGCACAAATTTGGGCAGGTGAAATTTCAGAAGACTTAAAAGAGGAGTTACACCTTCCCTCAATCTTACAAGAGATAGGAAAATTTATCATCTCTAGTATTTTAATAAAAGAGAATAGAGTAGAAGAGTTTAATGAATTACTCAATCTTTATGGGTGTGATTTTAAAGCGGAGAAAGAGTTTGTAGGATATACAACTTCTGAAGTAACGGCTATGGTTTTTAAACATTGGCGGCTAAATGATGAACTCTCAAATGTTATTGAACATATTGATTACCCAGAAGATGGAAATAATAAAAAAACAGCTTACTTGCATGTGGTAAAAACTGCTTGTAACTTATTTAGTCCTTTAACGCAAAGTAGTATAGATAAAGCGTCACAAGAGGCACAAAAGTATAACTTAGATGTTCAACTTCTTAAAAAAGCAATTCTAAAACTTCAAGAAAAGTTGGAAAATAATTAATTTATGGTTATAATAACTAAAAGAAATTCATTAATGATAACACACAAATTTAATAAATATTTTTTTAAGGGATTAAATGTCAAACGCTATTTTAAATAGAATTGAGTCTTTACCTCCACTGCCTAAAACTATTGTTGATATTGAGAATTACAGAAAAGAGAATTGTAAAGATGCTCTCAAGCTACTTCATATTGTTGAAAAAGATGCTTTAGTAATTACAACATTACTAAAGACAACAAACTCTGCTATGTTTGGTTTTCGAAGTGCTGTTGAAACACCAAGTCGTGCTATAAATCTTTTAGGAGTTAATTTTACAGTTTCAATTGCCATTGCAAGTATAATTAATAATCTGATAAAAACAAATCTTGAGCCTTATGGAGTCTCTGGTGATGACTTTATGAGTTTATCCAATATCTCAACTTCACTTGCTAATATTTGGCTCACAAAAGTAGACACTACACTACGTGATGAATTAGTACTCCCCGCACTTTTACAAGAAACTGGCAAGTTTATTATTTCTGATGTAATTAATAATATAAAAAAAGCAGATGCTTTCAAAGAAAAGCTCGCTGATACTGATAATATAGTAGCCTTAGAAAAAGAGTTTAGTGGATTTACAACTTCTGAAGTAACGGCATTGATTTTTGAACACTGGAAATTAAGTGAAAAATTAGTAGCAGTTATTAAAAATGTAGATGATTTAGAAAATTGTGATAAAGCCTACATCGTTCAAGCACAAATTCTTAATGTTATTAAAACAGCTTGTGATATTAGAGATCCATTAAGTAGTGAAAATATTGATAAAGCGATGAAAAAAGCAAAAAATTATGGTTTGGATACTCAAGTTTTTTATCAATCTGTTGTTAAGTTACAAGAACGACTCTTAGACGAAGAGTAGATTTACTCTTCTTTTTATTCAAATTCGAAATAGTGTTCTTCACTATTTCGTGCTGTTTCTAAAGCATAACTTGATTTTTCTAAGACAGTATCTGCTTCTGCCCATGTCACTGAAATAATTGTATCAATTGGATAGTGGTTCTCTTCAATGGTTCCTGATATTTTCTTGATTGATTCTATGAGCAGTTTATAATCTTCTGTTACCTTAACTGGAAAACATATCTTTGGACCATTAAGTCTGTATGCTGGAACTATATGATTGATTTGGGTTGCTATTTGTTTAAAATAGTCATTTCCTTTATAATAAGAGTATTTTTTGTTGAGTAATTCAAGATTATTAATATAAATTTCTATAAAAATAAACTCTTCGGTGTAAGCTTCAAAATCTTTAATAAGCTGTGAGATATTGTTTAAATGGGTAACTGAATCAATATATAAAGGAATACTTTTTAGATAACTTGTTAAAATATTGGTAATATTTTGCTGTATAAAAGTACGGTTGTTTTCAAAAATATGGTTAAATATTTTTTTATAAATTGTTGAATAAGATAAGTGAAGCTCATACTCTTCAACTAAGGGTACTTCAATTGTCTCATAACCTAAATCTTCCTCTTTTTCATCTTGCTTAAGTCCTTCAATATTACTTTTTGCTAAGCCATAAAAAATATCATTAGATAAAAGTTTTTCAATATGAGAACTAAGTTTTTTATCATTAAGTCCTTCTTCTTTATAAATATCACTGACAATATTAGCTAAGGCTTGATTGATATGATATTTACGACGAATTTCATCCGCTTCAAAATAGTTATTAAGTGTATGATTTGCTATTTTAAAAATATTTTTATCATTAATATTTTTGAGTTCCACATTTAAATTTAAAACACTGAATTTTCCTATATTTCTTAAGAACTGTTTATTCGTTTCTTCAAATTCATTTTCAAGAGGTTCTTTTGAGTTGATATGAGTGTAGGTTGCATAAAAGTCAAGTGCTTTATTTTGGCAGGATTTTTCAAAATAGAAAGAGTAATAAAGTGCCAAAGAAAGATATATTTTTGAGTACATTGGCATCAAATGCGAGGCAATTTTATTTTTTTCGATATAGTTAATAATCTCTTTATCAAGGGATTCTTTAATGGACTTACTCTTTGAAAAGGTGAGTTTTTGGATGATTAAATCACATACTTTAAGTTTATAATATTCGTGGTAGTCATTATCATATTTTCTAAAACTAAACATGAGTTGTAAAATAGAGATAAGCAGGGTATTCTCAATATTTTTTGAAAAAAGAATAATATAAAAAATAAGTTCCATATTAGAACTATTAAACTCTTTTTTATTCATAAAATCATTTAAGATAAAAAAGTAGTTTTGATTAAAAGCTGTTTCATCATAAATAAATAAATAGTTATTTAAAAGGATTTCTCTAAACTCTTCAAGGGTTTCAAACTCTTTTTTAGGGG
>CAZIES010000050.1:0-16615 GCA_964538295.1 uncultured Arcobacter sp.
TTGGCCATTTTATCAATGACCATAAAACCTACATTGTGACGAGTATACGTATACTTGTCACCAGGATTACCTAGTCCTGCAATTAAAAACATTACTTCGCTTTAATTACACCTACAACTGGTACTCTTGGGTCTAAGAAACACTCAACACCTTCTGGCATCTCTACATCTCTTACTAAAATTGAGTGTCCAGTATCTAAATCAGCCACTTGTAAGTGGAAAGACTCTGGTAAATTTTCAATTGTACATTTAACAGGAACTCTTTTCTTATGGTAAATGAAAAGACCTTTATTTTTTAAACCTTTTGGTGTACCTTCAGATGTTACTGGAACATAATATTGTGCTCTTACACCTGGTTGTGCAACCATTAAGTCAACATGTAATAAGTCAGAAGTAACTGGGTGTTTTTGGTACTCTTGAACAACAACTTTCATTGTGTTTCCTGCAACATTAACATCAAATGCAATTGTCTCTTTATTTCTTAAGAATTTAATAAATTCATTTGTTTTAAAAGCAGCAGATACGTTTTCTAAACCTTTTCCGTAAATATTTGCAATTAAATAACCATTTCTTCTAAGCTCTTTTGTAGCTTGTTTTGTCATACTATCTCTTACGATACCCTCTAACATAAACATCCTTTTTATAAATTTAAGTCGCGTATTATATAAAAAGTAAAGTAAAAGTTAGTTTAAGCCAAGCTTTATATTTTAACAGAAATTGTTATTTTTTATTTAGGTTTGTGACATAATGATAAATTGACTTAATTTCATCCTCTGTTAAAAAATATGTTGGCATTATAAGAGAGCGATTCTTTTTAGCTGTGAGCTTTGTTGTGAAATGAACATATGAGAGTTTTGAAATTGGTGGTGCTTTAATGGATTGTGTTATGCCTTTTTTATCTTTATACATAGCAATAGTAACAGTTTTATCACCTTTTCCATGACATTTGTTACACCCTATTCCTCTTGGATTTCGATATAACATTGCTCCATATTCAAACTTTGTAATAAACGAAGCATCTATCTCTTCATTTGCAGACAAAAAAGAGGGAAGGAGTAAAGATAGAAACAAAATAACTACATAATATTTCAAATATATTAACCTTGAACTAAATGACTTTTGGCTATTATATCAGCCTAAAATTAAAAATAAATGAGGCTATAAAGCAATGACATTACTAGATGGTAAAGCATTATCAAACAAAGTTAAAGAAGAAGTAAAAGTTGAAGTTGCAGAACTTATTGAAAAAGAAAAAATCACACCAGGACTTGCAGTAATCCTAGTAGGAAATGATGCTGCAAGTGCTACTTATGTTGGAAGTAAAGCAAAAGCATGTAAAGCTGCAGGTATTTATTCTGTCGTTCATGAAATGCCAGATTCAATTACTCAAGATGAACTATTAGATATTATTGGAAGAATGAATGAAAACCCAGCACTTGATGGGATTTTAGTTCAATTACCTCTTCCTAAGCATATTGATACAACCATCGTTTTAGAAGCAATTGACCCTTTAAAAGATGTGGATGGCTTTCACCCTTACAATGTTGGAAGACTTGTATCAAACTTAGATACGTTTTTACCAGCCACACCCTTTGGTGTAATGAGAATGTGCGAAGAGTACAATATTGAATTAAGTGGTAAAAATGTCTGTGTCATTGGTTCGTCAGATATTGTAGGAAAACCAATGGCATCTTTATTAACCAATGCAAAAGCAACCGTAACGGTATGTAACTCACGAACAAAAGATTTAAAAGCACATACAAGTGCTGCTGATATTGTAGTTATTGCAGTCGGTGTTCCACACTTACTTAAAGGTGATATGATAAAAGATGGTGCTGTTGTTATTGATGTGGGTATCAACCGGCTTGACACAGGAAAACTTACAGGTGATGCAGATTTTGATGACTGTAAAGATAAATGTAGTCATATTACTCCAGTACCTGGAGGTGTTGGACCAATGACTATTGCAATGCTGTTAAAAAACACCCTTAAAGCTGCAAAATTAAGAGAAAAAAGAGAAAACGCTTAATGTTAAAAAAAGTTTATCACTGGTCTAGTTCATGGACTGGAACTATTGTTATTGTTCTTGGAATTATCTTTTTTGTTGCACAAGCCTTTGTTATTCCAAGTGGAAGTATGAAAAATACCCTGCTTATTGGAGATATGCTTTTTGTTAAAAAATTTGCTTATGGTATTCCTACACCAACCATTCCATGGATTGAAGTTAAAGTACTGCCTGACTTTAAAGGAAATGGTCACTTAATCGATGGTGATGGACCAGAACGTGGCGATATTGTAGTCTTTAGATACCCAAAAAATGATGCAATTCATTATGTAAAACGTTGTGTAGCTGTTGGTGGTGACCTTATTGCATTAAAAGACAAACATTTACTACTTCATCCAAAAGAAGGAAATGAGTACGTAAAATCAAACTATAAAAAAGAGGAATACATCGAATTTGGTAACAAATTCTGGTTAGTTGACCCTTATAAAAAAGACCATCCTGGAATTCATACTGATCCAACAGTTGTTAAAAATGGACTACAACCATACCAACTCTTTGATATGATGCCAATTGAAGTTCCAAAAGATGAATACTTCATGATGGGTGATAATAGAGACCACTCTAATGACTCACGATTTTGGGGAACAGTTCCTTATAAATTTATTGTAGGGAAACCTTGGTTTATCTACTTTTCATGGGATGAGAATAAAGAGATTCGATGGGATAGAGTTTTTAGAACGGTTGAAGGTATTGAAGAAGATATGCATGGTAAAGAGTTTAAAATTGAACATAAAAAAGGAATTTATTAATGAAATATTTTATCGGAGCAGATCATGCAGGGATTGATATCAAAGCGTATGTCAAAGAGTTATTTGAAGCTCGAGGACATGAAGTCATTGATTTAGGACCAAATACAAAAGATCGTGTTGACTACCCAGACTTTGCTGCAAAGGTGTGTGAAAATGTCTTAGCAAATGAAGGAAGTAAAGGTATCTTAATTTGTGGTTCAGGAATTGGAATGTCAATGGCCGCTAATAAGTTTGATGGCATTAGAGCTGCACTTTGTCACAACGAATATTCCGCACAAATGGCACGAGAACATAACGATGCCAATGTTATTTGTTTAGGTGAGCGCGTTTCTGGATATGGAATAGTTGAAGCTATTGTTGATGCTTGGAATGATGCAAGTTTTGAAGGTGGAAGACACGAAGGTCGTGTTGAAAAAATCAACGCTTTATATAAAAGTTGTAGAGCCTAACAAAATCAACGAGTTGATTTTGTTAGGGTTTTCCTTCTTTTTACGCTTTTCGTAACCGCATTTGCTAGTTTTAGTAAAGATTTACTCTCTAAGATAAAAAGAAGACAAAAAATTTATGGTCCCTTTTAAACGAGGATCATTTAAAAGGATTAATATGCATGAACCATGGGTAGCTTATGTAGTTGTAGGAGCTGTTGTTGCACTGATGATGGTTGGAAAAAAAATGATGTTTTTTTCAGATAAAACAGACAATGAAAATACAAAAGATAAAGAATAGTCAATGATAAATCCAAAAATTATAGACTATATTTTCTCTTCTGCGTCTATACAACGATGGAATGATTATCCTCGTATGGTGGAACTTGTTGAACTTGATAAACAAGCTCATAAGTTTATCATTGCTTATTTTATAGCAAAGTTTGAAAAAGATGTTAACTACACACACCTTATTGAAGCAGGTATCTTTGAATTCTTGCGACGTGTTGTGGTTACAGATATTCGACCAGATGTTTTTAGAAATGCTTTACAAAAAAGAGCTAAAGAGATAAACTCATGGGTAATTGCAAACCTAAAAAGTTCTTTAGAAGATATTGATGATGGTCTTTTTTTACAAAAGTTTGAAGACTATTTAAATAATCCAGAAATGTATAAAAAAGAGCGCTTTATTTTAAAAGCGGCTTCCTATCTTTCAACGAAATGGGAGTTTTCAATTGTTTATCAAACCAGTGCTTTTTTATCCGATATTAATGATGTTAAAAAAAGTGTTGAAGAAGAGATTGAAGATTACTATGAGCTCATTGGTGTTCGCAAAATTGCTTTAAACAAAAAGTTAGCAAAGTTGGTTGATCTAAGTGGACGATTAAGGTTTCAAAAACGTTGGGCACAAACACCAAGAGTACCAGAAACTTCTGTTCTAGGGCATATGTTAACTGTTGCAATCTTTTCATACTTTTACTCTTTAAAAGTCAATACGTGTAATAAACGACTTGAAAATAATTTCTTTGTTTCCCTTTTTCATGATTTACCAGAAGCATTAACTAGAGATATTATTACTCCTGTTAAATATTCAGTTGATGATTTATCCGATATTATTGCAGAGTATGAAATCAAAAAAATAAATGATGAAATCCTTCCTAACATTCCAGAATTTCTACATGATGAATTTTGTTATATTTTAGGACTTTATGATGAAAGTAAAGATGAATTTAAAAACAGAATCTATGAAGATAAAATAGCCTTTGTTGATGATATTTCAAAATATAATATGGATAAATACAATGCTATTGATGGCATTGCTCTTAAGCAGTGTGATAAACTATCCGCTTTTGTAGAAGCATCATTATCTATTTCTCATGGAATTAAATCAAAAGAACTTATTAATGGTAAAAAACAGATCAAAAAAGGATTAAAAGAGGTTCAAGGGGTTGATTTTCTCAAAATTGCAAATCAAATTGATTTAGAGTTTGGTACAACTGGACAAACGCAAGTAAGAATGGATTTTGAATAAAAGGTAAAAAAATGGCAAAAATAACACTTGATATAGAGGATAAAAATCTATCAACTGTTTTAACTATTTTAGAAAATTTAAAAAGTGGTTTAATAAAAAACATCCACACACAAGGCACTTTAAAAAAAACAGAGCCAGTTTCATCATCTGTTAACTCAACATCTAAAAAACGCTATTTATCAAAAGAAAAATATAAACAAAAACTCAATCAAAAACCATTAGAAGATGGTTTTTTAGCAGGTAAAACCTCAACAGGGAAATATTTATCTCCTAATGATTATAAAAACAGATTAAATACAAAATAGGACTTTATAATGCAAATTTTTATCGCTTTTTTATTACTCTTAGCACTACTTGTTTTTCTTATTTACAAAGTTAATAACAAGTTTGAAAAAAAAGAGTTTATTATCTTAAGTGTCATTCTAATTATAACCATTGGAGGATACTTTTTTTATGATAAGAACCAAGATGAACGTTTTCCAAAAAAGTTTCAAGCACTCTATTTAAAACATAATAATATTGCTATTTCAAACCTTTCCTATGAACTACTTAATAACAAAAATATTAGTTCAAAAAACTACTTTATTTACAAGTTTACTTATGTGATTAATAAAGATGGGAAAAACAGCATTTGTATCATGCCTAAAGTAGAGATAGAAAAGATTGGTAAAGAGTTTGTCTTTAAAAACTTTATTCAATTAGAAGAAGAGTGTCAAGAGCAGTAGTGCCCTACTCTTCTAAACTCAATAGATATATATTTGTAAACTCAAAACAGCTCTTTACAACTTTTGTAAAAGTAATTGTCTCTTCATAGGTAATTTTTTTATCTTGAACAGTGATAGAAAGAAGAGTATCAAAAAACTTCTGTAACTTTTTTTCTTTACAGGATAACTCTTCACATGTATAATCAAACATTGCCATTTTAAAACTCTTTAGCTCATCATTAACTGCTTGAGATAAAAAAAGTTGAAAATAACTCACAGCTATAAAACTCAAACCATCACTCACTGTTTTGTTTACATTAATACGATTATATTCCCTTGCAACACGATAGTGACAATAAGCTAAATCACTTTTATCTTTTAAGAAGTCCTCTTCAACCATTAGGTTCGAGTAAGCATTGTTAAATAGAACTTTCCATTGTTTTAAAACATCTAAATTTTCATTTGATAGCTTTTTATTAAACTCTAATCCCATTTATTCTCCTTAATTATGATTATATTCATGACTTGCTTAAAAGTAAAAATAACTATGGTATACTTCCGCATGAATCTAACAAAAAAATACGAAAAAAAAATCAAAAAAACAATTCAACTCCTTGAAGGTACTCCTTATCACCTTTTAGATACCAATACACCTTTGTTAAAAGAAGCCTTTGATATTGCTTATGAAAATAGACTTTTTACGCTTTACAAATACGAGCCAACTGTACAAGATAAATTTAAACGTATACTTTTTAGTAAGCTTACTCCAATTTCTGGAAATCTCTCCTTTTTAGCTATTCAGATTTTAGCCGCTAATTCAATTATGAAGAAAAATAACTTTGCTAGAAAAGAACGCTATTTTAAAAAGAAGTGTGGCATTGCTATTAACCATTTGCGTGCAAATAAGACAATCGTAGAGGCAATAAAGACTGAAGATGGTTATAAATTAAATGGAACACTTACTTGGGCAAGTGGATATAAAATCTTTGACCATCTTCTTATTGGTTTTCACTTTGAAAACAAAGAGTATGAGGTTATTGCACGTTTCCAAAAGGCACAAGGTTTTACTATACTTGATGCACCTGAAACTTTTGTAGGATTTGGTCTTAATACTGTTAATATCAAACTAAATAACTTCTTTGTGGAAAAAGCAAATATTGTTTCGTCAAATTCTATTGGCAACTACACACGAAATAAATCTTTATCAAAAACGGTTCACTACGCTTTATATGGGTTAGGATTAGGCGCCATCGATGCAATAGAAAATGAAACCCTAAAAAAAGAGAGTACTAAAAGGCTTAAAAAAATCAAAAAAGCTTTTAATACTGCTACTTGTGGAGAAGAGTTAGACCGACTTCGAATAGAACTTTTTATAACCGTGCAAGAAATGGTAACAACGGGTATGATTTTAAATGGAGGAAAGTCTATTCTTATAGAGAAACGATTACAACAATATTATCGAGAATTGATTATGTTTAATTCAAATGGACTCAATGATACAATAAAAAATCTATTTTTAACCCGCTCAATTTCTAATTAATACCTCTTTATAATAACATACAAAGATTTCTGTTATACTAATAGTATACGATGTAGGAGTTTACGATGAAATATATCAGATTCTTTAAAACCATATCAATAAAAGATATTCCTACAGTAGGTGGGAAAAATGCAAGCTTAGGAGAGATGTATCAAAACTTAAAAAAAAGTGGCGTACTGATTCCAAATGGATTTGCAACTACAAGTGAGGCTTACTGGCTATTTATACATCACAATAAAATAAAAGAACAAATTAAAACCTTAGTTGAAAATATCAATTATCAAGATATTAAATCCCTTCAAGACAATGGTCAAAAAATAAGAAAGCTATTTCTTAAAAGTAAATTTCCTAAAGTATTAGAGACCCAAATAAGGGAAGCTTATCAAAAACTATCCAGTGAATATAAAAGTAAAAACATTGATGTTGCTGTACGTTCATCTGCAACTGCAGAAGATTTACCTGACGCAAGTTTTGCAGGACAACAAGATAGTTTTTTAAATATCACAGGAGAAAAAGAGTTACTAAAATATGTGAAACAATGTTATGCATCTCTTTTTACAAACAGAGCAATCAGTTATAGACAAAGTAGAGGCTATGACCATTTTCAAGTTGCCCTATCTGTAGGTATTCAAAAAATGGTACAAAGCGATAAAGCTTGTAGTGGTATCATGTTTACAATTGATACAGAAAATGGTTCTGACAACATCATCATGATAAACTCAACCTATGGACTAGGAGAAAATATTGTTGGAGGGAAAGTCAATCCCGATGAATTCTATGTTTTTAAACCAACCTTGAAAAAAGGTTATAACACCATTATTAAAAAAGAGTTGGGCTCAAAAAAAAGAAAACTCGTCTATTCAACGAAAAAACGAACTAAAAATATCAAAACGATAAAAGAACAAAGGCAGAGATTCTCTTTAAGTGATGATGAAATAATCAATTTAGCAAAACAAGCATTAAAAATAGAAAAACATTACAAAAAAGCGATGGATATTGAGTGGGCTAAAGATTATAAATCCAATACATTCTTTATACTTCAAGCAAGACCTGAAACTATCCATAATAAAAAAAACAAAGATACGCTATTAATAGAAAACTATACCTTCAAAGATAAAAAATCTAATAAAAAAGTTTTATTAAAAGGTAATGCCATTGGAGAAAAGATTGGTATTGGTAAAGTAAAAATTATATCAAAACTAAGTGAAGCAAAAAACTTTATGCAAGGGGATATTTTAGTTACAAATATAACAAATCCTGATTGGGAACCCATCATGAAAAAAGCCTCTGCGGTTATAACAAACAGTGGGGGAAGAACATGCCATGCAGCAATAGTTGCAAGAGAAATAGGAGTACCAGCTATTGTTGGATGTGTTAATGCAACTTCTGTTCTTAGTAATCAACAAGCTGTTACCGTCAACTGTTCTTTAGGACAAGAAGGTTACGTCTATGAAGGAATACATCCATTTAAAATCAAGCAAATTAACCTAAAAAACTTAACAGAACCTAAAACAAAACTTCTACTAAATGTAGGGAACCCTCAAAAGGCTTTCTCTTTTGCAAAACTGCCAAATAGTGGTGTTGGACTTGCAAGAATGGAGTTTATTATCAACAACTATATAAAAGCACATCCTATGGCTTTGTATGATTTATATAAAAATAAAGAGGTGAAAAACGCTAAAAAGATTAAAGAATTAATCAAAGGGTATAACAACCCAAAAGAGTATTTTATCAATAGACTAGCCTTAGGTATTTCGATGATTGCTGCTGCATTCTATCCAAAACCAGTTGTTGTTAGAACCAGTGACTTTAAATCTAATGAGTATAAAAATATGATTGGTGGAAACGATTACGAAAAGTACGAAGAGAATCCAATGATTGGTTTTAGAGGAGCTAGTAGATACTATTCAAAAGAGTACAAGAAGGCTTTTGAATGGGAGTGTGAAGCTTTGAAAAAAGTTAGAGATGAGATGAAACTAACCAATGTAAAAATCATGCTTCCTTTTGTTCGAACGGTACAAGAAGGGAAAAGTGTCATAGAGATTATGAATAACAAGGGACTTAAACAAGGAAAAAATAAGTTAGAAGTATACGCCATGTGTGAAATACCAAGTAATGTCATCCTTGCCGATAAATTTTTGGAAGTATTCGATGGGTTTAGTATTGGTTCGAATGACCTGACACAATTAACATTAGGGGTTGATAGGGACAGCTCTTTGATTTCCCATATTTTTGATGAAAGAAATGAAGCAGTGATAAAATTTTTAGCACACGTGATAAAAGCGTGTAAAAATAAAAATAAATATATAGGAATATGTGGTCAAGCACCTTCTGATTACCCTGAAATTACAAAATTCCTTGTAAAAGAAGGTATAGATACCATCTCATTAAATCCAGACTCAATTATCAAAATGTGGCAATTAGTAAATAAGCTAGAAAAAAGAGGTTAACTATTTCTCTTTTCTAAGGAGAAGAAATTATGTCTATCAATATAATCGATTTAGGTTTAAACGCTAACCAACTAAAAGAAAATATTGAAAAATATGGACTAAATAAACTACCTAAAAAGAAAAACAAAACTCTTTTTCAAATATATCTAGCTCAATATAAAAACCCTATAATATATATTCTACTCTTTGCTGCGATGACAGCATTTTTTATTAAAGAGTATAGTGATGTATTCTTTATTTTAGGCGTACTTTTTTTAAACTCACTCATAGGAACATTTCAAGAGTACCGAGCAGAAATAAAAGCACAAAAACTTGAAGACTCTTTTAAAACAGAAGCTATAGTAATCAGAGATGGACAAACGTTAAAAATACCAAGTGAAGATCTAACTGTTGATGATTTAGTTTTACTTGAAAGTGGAACTAAAGTACCAGCAGACTTATTACTAAAACAAACACAATCTTTATATATTGATGAATCCTTACTAACAGGTGAATCACTAGAGGTTGAAAAAAACTTTGATAATCCAAATTCAAACCAAGCTTATGCTGGAACAATTGTTACAAAAGGAAGAGCCTATGGAAAAGTTTCTGCTATAGGTTTAAATAGCCAAATTGGTACTATTGCCACACTATTAGCAGAAGCCTCAAAAGGTAAAGCACCCCTTGAGATTCGAATAAAAAAGCTCTCAATTACTATTGTAAAAACGATGATAGTCGTTATAACCCTTATGTTTCTCATCGGATTTCTTAGAGAAGTATCTCTTGAACAATTACTTTTTCTTGCCATTGCACTAACAGTTTCTGCTATTCCTGAAGGCTTACCTATTGGCATTACAATAGCCTTATCAAGTGCTAGTTATGCCATGTCCAAAAAAGGTGTAATCATAAAAAAACTATCTGCTATTGAAGCTATGGGTTCATGTACGTTAATAGCAAGTGATAAAACAGGAACCTTGACAAAAAATGAACTATCAGTTGATAAGTTTGTTCCCTATAAAAAACCTTCCAATCAAGATATTATTAAAACGGGTTCCATATTGTGTAATGAAATACGGTATGAAAAAGATGAACATGGTTTAAAGTTCATTGGAGACCAAGTTGATATTGCACTTACTAAACATGTTATAACCTCAGATGAAGAGTATTTGCTCACTGTAAAAGTGTACAAAAAAATTGATGAGATTCCTTATGAATCACAAAATAGATACTCTGCAATCATGGTTCAAAAAGATGATATGCAATATGAATTTATCAAAGGTTCTCCTGAAACAATACTCACATTTTGTAATATTGAGAATACCAAGAGAAATGAGATTTTAAAAGAAGTAAATCAATATGCAAGTAACGGATTTAGAAATATAGCTATTGCCTATAAAAAAGAGAAAACTACTCAAAACTCTAAAAAGAACATAACCCTAGAGGATTTTGAATACCTAGGATTTATGGCAATCATTGATCCTGTTAGAGAAGAATCATTAGATGCTATAAAAACAGCAAAAGAGGCAGGAATCGATGTGGTTATGATTACAGGGGATCATCCAAATACTGCTTTTTACATTTCCAAAAAACTAAACATTTGCGAAAAGATTGATCAAGTTATGGATTATAATGATATTGTAAAATGGAAAAACAGTGGTGCCAATCCAGAAGAGATAAAAAACATAAAAGTCTTTGCTCAAATAAAACCTGAACAAAAAAAAGATATAGTTTGTGCCTTTCAAGAATTAGGACACTATGTAGCAGTCACTGGAGATGGGGTCAATGATTCCCCTGCACTTAAACATGCAAATATTGGTATAGCCATGGGTAAAGGGGGAACTGATATTGCTAAGTCTACAGGGGATATAATATTAACTGATGATAATTTTAAATCATTTATCAATGGTATTGAAGAGGGACGAAGAGCCTATGATAATATTAGAAAAGTAATCTACCTTTTAATCTCTACAGGATTTGCTGAATTAGTATTAATTATTTTAGTTTTTATTGTTGGAATGCCCCTTCCTTTATTACCCGTTCAACTTCTTTGGCTAAATTTAGTAACAAATGGTTTACAAGAAGCCTTTCTTGCTTTTGAAACAGCGGAAAGAGGTATTTTAAAAAGAAAACCACGAGAACCCAGAGAGAAAATATTTAATCCAATAATGATAAAAAGAGTTCTTTTAGGTAGTTTATATATGGCTATTAGTGCATTTATCATCTTCTATATTCTTTTAGAGAATGGTATGGATGAATATAGTGCTAGAAATGTCACGTTACTATTGATGGTGCTCTTTGAAAATGCACACGTATTTAACTCGCGAACAGAAGTTAATTATTTACATAAAATGCCTTATAAAAATAGTATTCTGCTAATAGTTTGGGTTGCCTTAACCCACTTATTACATCTTAGTTGTATGAATATAGGTTTTATGCAAGAGTTATTGTCTCTTGAACCCGTTGACTTTTCAATGTGGCTTTCACTATTTGTTGTTGCATTAGGTTTAGTTTTTGTTATGGAAATAGAAAAATTTATTAGAAAAAGAAGTGCCTAACATACTCCTTTTACTCTATTTATTGCGGTTTAAAACTTTTAGTTGTTTTACATACATGAGGAAAGAGACAGTTATCACACTCTGGTTTAACAGCCTTACAAGTATATCGTCCAAACAATACCATGGCTTGATGGAAAATATGTAAATCCCCTTTGAGTTTTTTGACCAAGTCTGCTTCTGTTTGCTCAACAGTTTTTCCATCAGATAGACCTAGTCGATGAGAAACTCTAAATACATGAGTATCAACCGCCATAAGGTTTGCACCCTCAGCTTCAATCATAAATACATTAGCCGTTTTATTTCCAACACCAGCAAGTTTGATAAGCTTTTTTGTATCATGTGGAATTTCACCCTCATGAAGTTCAATCACACTTTGTGCCATCTTGATAATATTTTTTGCCTTGTTATTAAAAAACGAACAAGTTTTAAGTAACTCTTTGACATCTTCTAAATTGGCCCCAGCTAAATCAAAAGGCGTTGGGTATTTTTCAAACAAAGCAGGCGTGATAATATTCACCCGTTTATCCGTACATTGAGCAGAAAGTATAATGGCAATGAGTAGTTCAAAATCATTTGTATAGTTGAGCTCAGTTACAGCATCTGAGTACTTTTCAACAAAGGCTTCTTTGATTATTTCAATATCTTTTTTAGTGGCTTTCTTCATTCGTGGCATCTCTTTATATTTTGTAGTGAAATTTTAATGAGTTTTTTTTAATACCAAGTTAAAAGATAAAGTTATTATGCTAATGATGGAGTTGGTTTAGAAAATAGATACCCTTGGGAAAAGTCAATTCCTAACTTTTCAATCACCTTTTGAACCTCATCATTATCAATAAATTCAGCAATCACTTGTTTACCTAGTTTTTTTGCAAAATCTATAATCATACTTGTAATAATATAAGCATTTTCATCTTGGTGAATATTCTTTATCAATGAACCATCTATTTTGATAAAATCAAAATCAAACTCCATTAAATAAGAAAAATTACTATACCCTGTACCAAAATCATCAATCGCTACTTTAACACCTTGTTCTTTAAATCGTTTGAATATTTTTGCTACCTCTTGAAAATCTTCTATATCTTCACTCTCAGTTATCTCAATAATTAGTTTTTTCTCAACCTTATGCTTTTGTATAAGTTCATAAAGATAATCCATACTCTTAGGATTTAACACATCCTCCACTTCTAAATTCAAAGAAAAAGTTGCATCTTTATGTTCAAAGTATTCAATTGTTTTTCGCATCATAATTCTTGAAAGAAAGGTATAAAGCTTTGCATCTTTAGCAATATCCATAAAAATATAGGGTGAAAAGATTTGTCCAAAGGGTCCCTCTATTCGCATAAGAGATTCGTACTTTTTATTCTGCGGATTTTTATTATCACGGATAAGTTGAAAGTGGGGAATCACTAAATCTTTCTTAATGGCATTATGAATTGTTTTTAATATATGTTGATGTTTTTTATACTCTTCAAGAATATTGCTATTCTCATCATCATATACCTCATACAAACTTCTATTCTCTTTAGCTTTATGATAGGCTAATTCTGCATATTTTATCGGATTATCCAGACCTTTTGATACACCCGCAGTAAAACTTAAATTTAATTTCTCTTCTTTAACTACAAGACTCTCTTGCGAAAAGACTTCTAAGAGCCTACTATAAATATCTTCTATGCTATTTTGATTTTTGTTTGTCTCTAAAATAATAAACCAATCTCCATGATAACGATAGAGCTTGTAGTTTCCACACGTAAGAATTCTGTGATTTAACTTTTCAATTACAGTTTTTAAAACTTCATCAGCAAAGGTATATCCATAAACTGAATTAATTTTTCTAAATCCGTCAATATTAAACAAAACAATATTTTTATCTTCACAAGTTTCAATATCTTTCAAGAAAGCATTACTATTTGCAATACCTGTTAACTTATCGGTATATAAAGTATATAAAAGTTCTCTATTCTTTTCTTCTACTTTTTGTTCTAATTGAGTATTAAAAACTTTTAATTCCGCACTTGTCTCTTTTAATACACCTTCAAAATACTGTATAAAGGCAGACTGCATAGCCTTGCTTTGTTCAAGTATTAAAAGAACAGCCTCTTTATCAAGCTTTATAGCTAGTTCCCTTAATAACTCTCTAAATACTCCTTCATTTTCAATTGTTTTTGTTAGAGTTAACTGATGAGTTTCATATTTAAAGGATAACATTCCATCAATAAGTGTTTTTCTAGATAATTTAGTTTGCTCCTTTAAATCAATAACACGATTGGTTAAAAGTCGAATAAGTGGGACTAAATTGTAGCTACTATAATCTATTCCTACAATTAAAGACCACTCTTTAATAATATTGCGTACATTATCTTTTTTTGAAGGATTAATTACTTTCAAAATTTTATGCTTTGCATTTATTAGTTCAGTTTGATTATCTTTACCAGTATAACTTATTGTTTTTAAATAAGCTGCATCTCTTTTTTTTAACATATAGTCTATAAAATCTATAAACGATAATGCAATATAATCAATTAGATTTCTCTCTTTTTTCATATTCTAAATCCTATTTTTCACCAAGCAAAGGTTCTAAGTTCTTCCTCATTTACAATGGGGTTAGTCTCAATCTCTTTTTTAATATTTCCTAAAAACCTTTGTTTTAATAAAGGGAAATGTCCTTTTTGAGGAAGAATATTATTCCCATGATCTCCCCAGTAATACATCTCAAAATTTTCTAAATTTTCTAAAAGATAATGTTCCTCCTCTAAAACTTGGGCAGGTGTTGCTAATGTAAATTCACCGTTAAGTACCTCTTGTTCCAAAACACTTCCTGGTTGTACTGCCAATGCCATTGGTGCTAACTCTTCTGGTTGCATAATATTAAGTAGTTTTGTTGTCTTAACAATGTGTTCACGTGAACGATACTTTCCACCAAGACCAAAGATAAAAGATTGCAGTACTGTAATACCAGCTTCTTTTGCTTTTTGTGCACCCGCTATGGCTTGTTCTGGGCTCATATCTTTTTGTATATTTTTAAGCACTTCACTATCTCCTGACTCTAATCCAACATAAGCTTTATCAAGCCCCGCCTCTTTTAAAGCTTTTAAATCATCTAACTTTTTTCTTCTTAAATCATTAAGTTCACTATACAAAGCAATATTTTTTATTGCAGGAAAAGTCTCTTTAATCTTTTTAATCACTTGTAATAAATAATTTGTTCCCAATACCATCACATTTCCATCAGTTAAAAAAATAGATTGAGCATAAGGATACAAAGAGTAAAGCTCCTCTATATCTTTAAATACTTCTTCAAGTGGTCGTTTTCTAAACTTTTTATCAGCAAACATGGTACAAAAAGTACAGTTGTTATTACTACATCCAATGGTTACTTGAAGCAAAATACTATCAGCTTCTATCCATGGACGATAAATTGCTCCTTCATATTTCATAAATACTCCTTGAGGGATTCCTCCAACACATTAACAACTGCTTGACACTTATTAATATCTAAAGCATCAGGATGAGGAGAACTAAAATTTCCACTATCGTTATCAAAATATTTCCCGTGGGCATTATCAAACTCACTTGATAGTGATGCCCTATGTAAAATATCAACTCCAAAATTTAGATCAACACCTTGCATACCGTAAGCCTCTTTTACCATCTTACTTCCAAGAAATGATTTTGGATTAACCGACACGATCATAATACCCTTTTCTTTAAGCTCAGGGGCAATTGCAGTTGACCACATCGTAAGCGCTAGTTTACTTTGAGCATATGCTTCGCCATCGCCTAAAACTACATAAGATGAAAGGGCATTAATATTTACAGGTACTTGTGCTGCAGATGATAGATTAACCACTCTCGAATTTAAAGTTAAAATAGGTAGTAGTAGTTTTGTCAATAAATAAGGTGCTATCGTATTAACAACAAAACGTACATCCAAACCTTTATTATTTTTTACACTAGGTACCTTATAAACTCCAGCATTATTGATAAGTACATCAAGGTTTTGATATCGCATTTTTATTGCTTGGGCTAAAGATTTGACTGCATTTATATCTGATAAATCAGCGACAAAGCTCTCTAATGTTCCTTCTGCTAGTTCAGCTAATAGTGACTCTTTTACTCGTTGTACTTTTTGTGTATCTCTTCCATGAATAATGACATTATGTCCCTCTTTTACAAATCGTTTTGCTGTCTCATAACCAATACCGTCTGTTGAGCCTGTAATTAATATCGTTTTTTTCACTTTTGTTCCTTTTAGGTAAGCCTTTCTATCTTTTTTAGTTAAACCATTGTGAAACAGTCTCTATATTTTGCCGACTTTTTTCTCTTGATGGGTCTTCTTTTCTATATCCAAATGGAACCATAACTGAAACTCCAAATTCTGTTGTATCTACTCCAAGTTCATCTTTAATAAAAGCTTCTGCTTTACTAGCATCAAATCCTTCTGTTGGACATGAATCAATTCCCATGTACGCTGCACCCGTCATCATATTTGCCATCGCGATATACGTCTGCTTTGATGCCCAATCAAATAGTGTTCGATCACTTTCAAGTAAGTTGAAGTCAACCTTTTGGAACTTCTCATAAAACTCAGCGTATAACGCTTGTACATCTTCTG
>CAZIES010000051.1:0-13936 GCA_964538295.1 uncultured Arcobacter sp.
TCATTTTTAACACTTTGAGGATCATCTAGAACTGCCATTACATTTTTAAAGTTACCAATGGATGAGCTTTTATCCGCTTTATAAGGAATAAGATACTTTGATAAAAGAACTGAAGAGAGCGCTGATTTTAACATCATCGTTTTACCACCAGCATTAACCCCTGTAATCATAACAACTGATTTACTAAAATCAATAGAGATTGGTTTAGCATCATGTAACGCTGGATGCACAAAATCTACAAGTCTATTTTTGCTACTTTTTGAGGGAATAATAAAATTTTTATTTTCACTTTTTGCAAAAAAAAGTCTTGCTTGGTAATGGTCAAACCTATCAAACTCTTTATTAATAAATTTTAAGAACATTAAATTCTTTTCAAAAACAGAAGAAATCGTTTTACACAGTTTTCTAATTAACTCTTCTTGTTTATTTTTTAAGTCACTCTGTTTTTGTTTTAGTTCACTAATACTATGGGGTAAAATGTAGAAAAAACCAGAGTTTGAACGATTGACAACGGTAGCTTTAATCACATGATTAAATCCACCCCTTACAAGTAATGTCTCTTCTGCATTGATATAATGAACTTGTGAATCTACTAAATAACTTCGTAACTTATTGTTATTGATTAGTTTATATAAAGATTGTTTTATGGACTCTTTATTTTTATAAATTGAGTGCTTAACTAAATCTAAATCTTCATCAACTCCCTCTTTTAGTTCACCTTTTACATCAAAATAAGTTTCAATTTTTTGTATTTCATCAGGAATAATAATTTTTTCAAACCACTCTAATAATTTCCCTTCAAAATTAAAGCGTTTTAAATAAAGAAAGTAACGAATTATTTTAACAAACTCAAAAATATCATCAATTCGCAGGATTCCTTGTTTTTGAAGATGAACTAAAGCAGTATCAAGGTTTTCAATTTTTGATGGTTCTTTAAAATTATAGGTTTCCAACTCTTGAATTAATTTGTAGTGTAGATTAATATCCCCTTCAAGCACTATCTCTTTCTGCCTTGCGAACAGTGTTTGAAAGCTAACAATATAATCTTCTAAATCTAGTTTTTTAAATATCTCTTGCATTGGCGAATTATACCAAATTAAACAAAAAATTACACACTCATAAGTATTCCTCTTTTTTTAATTAAAAAATAATTTTTTATTATTCTATCTTTTAAAATAAGAATAAAATAAATTTACCAATTATTTACTGAAAATTTATGTTACTATTTAGCTATTAATCTAATAATAATTTATTTTTTGTACACAATTCTTACATATTATGTTAATATTTACTAAGATACTCTCTTCAAAAGGATTTATGATGAATCAAGAAGTAATCTTAGATAAAAAAACAATGATTGTATCTGAAACAGATGCAAAAGGTCTTATTTTATATGCCAATGACGATTTTTGTAAAATTGCAGGCTATACCAAAGAGGAACTCATTGGTCAACCACATAATATAGTAAGACACTCTGATATGCCTAAGGCTGCTTTTAAAGACTTATGGGACACAATACAAGCAGGTCAAATATGGAATGGTATTGTAAAAAACAAAACAAAATCGGGTAACTATTATTGGGTTAATGCAACTGCTTTTCCCTCAGTTGATAAAAATGGTAATAAACGATTTATCTCTGTTCGTGTTAAACCCACTAAAGAAGAAGTAGAGAATGCTACAGCTCTTTACAAAACATTAAATTAAGGAGTTAGTATGTTCTTTAATAATTCAAAAAATTGCCAAGAAATTCTTAAGAGTCTTGATCATATAGAAAAATTCATTAATAATGAAATTAACGCTTTTGATATACCTTCAAACAATTGCAGTGGTACAAATCAGCAAATAATGGAGAAAATCATTGGTATAAGTAAACTTATTCAAACCAAACAACAAGAGGATTTGACCATTTATGGAGAAATTATGCTCTGTAGTGAAAAACTCTCTGATGGGTTTACTGAAGATAGAGTGACAAAAATTACTTCCAATGATAAACTTAACTATATTGGAAAATCCATCAACCAAATGTCAGAAAAACTTGAAAATAACCTTACCAATATCGATGAAACATTAACGCAATATAGTCAACAAAACTTCACAGATAAACTTAATGAAGAGATGTTTAGAGGAGGGAAATTAAAAAAGCTCTCACAAGGAATTAATTTTTTAAGAGGTGAAATTACAACAAATTTTCAAACGACTTATCGAACAAGTTTAGTGATGCAAAAAGAGTCAGAAACTCTCTTAGAAAACTCAAGTTCACTCTCTAATGCTACCATGACACAAGCAGCCTCGCTAGAAGAGACTGCTGCAGCTATTGAAGAAATAACGGCAACCATTAGTAGTAATACTAAAACAGCTACAACCATGTCTAGCTATGGAGAAGAAGTTAAAAAATCTATTCAAAATGGTATGAATTTAACACAAAAAACACTACAAGCAATGAATGAAATTAATGATTCAACCTCAGAAGTGCATGAAGCAATTAATATTATCGACCAAATTGCCTTTCAAACTAATATTCTTTCTCTTAATGCTGCTGTTGAAGCAGCAACTGCTGGTGAAGCAGGAAAAGGCTTTGCAGTTGTTGCACAAGAAGTAAGAAACCTTGCAACACGTTCAGCTCAAGCAGCAAAAGATATTAAAGATTTAGTTGAATCAGCTTCAGTCAAAGCTAATGAAGGAAAAGGAATTGCTGATAAAATGACCGACGGTTATAATGAACTTAATAAAAATATAACCAACACCATAGAGCTTATTGAACAAGTTGTTGGTGCATCAAAAGAGCAAGAAAATGGAATCTCTTTGATTAATAACAGTGTTTCACAAATTGATACCCTCACCCAACAAAATGCCAATGTTGCAGAAAGTGTTAAAATGATTTCTAAGCAGATGAATAAAGTTGCCAATACAAACGTTGAGATTTTAAATAAAGTGCAATTTGAAGGTAAAGATAAACTAAAAATTCGTGAAAGTAATTACAGTCAAAACTATACAGGACAAGAAAGAAGAGAAGATGAACTATACTAAGAATAAAAACTATTCTTAGTATAAAACTTATTTCTTTTTAGGTCTAAAAGGTTTAATTACCTCTTCATTGCACTCTAAAAATGGTCCTTCCATTAAATCAATACAATAAGGGATTGCTGGGAAAACTGCATCTAAACACTCTCGAATAGATTTTGGCTTTCCAGGTAAGTTAACGATAAGTGAACTTCCTCGAAGTCCTGCTGTTTGGCGTGAAAGAATCGCAGTTGGTACAAACTTTAAAGACTCTGCTCGCATAAGTTCACCAAAACCTGGCATCATTCTATCACATACAGCTTCAGTTGCTTCTGGCGTAACATCTCGTTTAGCTGGTCCTGTACCACCTGTAGTTACGACTAAACAACACCCTTGTTCATCCACTAACTCTTTCATCGTATTTTCAATGGTTTGTTGATCATCTTCAATACATCGGTACACTGCTTCCCAAGGTGAAGTTAAATAATCATTCATCGTATCTTCAATGGCTTTTCCAGAAAGGTCTTCATAAATACCTTTACTTGCTCTATCTGATGCTGTTATAATTCCTATTTTTGCAATATTTTCACTCATTATTATCCTTTGAAATTTTTAATATATGTCCTGTTCGTTTGATATAGTAAGAAGTTGCGAATTTTTTAAAAAACTCGTGAGCTTTAGTAGCGTCAATGATTTTATCATCACTACCTAAATAAACCTCTATTCTAACTCCTCTATCAAGTAATTTTTGAATTTTTTCTTCATCCCATTCATAAGTTAAAAGAGTTTCTAACGCTTCATAATTGCCTTCTTTAAAATAGGTTTGCATATCAAAGTTACTAGGATATGCAATATTTTTTAAAAAATTTTCACAATAAGCTTTTGCATCTTTTTTAAAAAACATCAGTTGCATACGTTTATACTTTTTGTCTTTATCTTGAAAAAATGCGGGAGAGAAAAGTTGAAGTAAATCTATACGCTCAGATGTAGCATAAACAGCTTCGAATGCTTGAATAGCTCCATATGAAAATCCTGAAACTGTAAAATCATTTTCAATGATATAATCACTAAAAAGAGCTTTTTCATTCTCTAAACTAAAACCTGAAAAAAACCTAGATGTCATCTTCTTTGATTACCTCATTTTTTAGCATCTTAATTTTTAGCTCTAAAATCTTCTCTTTATTATTAGATAACTCTTTTCGAAGTTCATTTTTAATACTTTCTAATACTTCTTTAATATTGGTTGCCATTTCATACTCTTCTACAAGCAGTGTTGCTAAGGCATTAGCCTGTTTTAAATCATCACTATTAACTGCATAAAGTTCATGTACAACCACTTCTACGCCTATAAATCCTGCAAGATAAGCTTTGATTTGATTAAGAAGTTCTGTTTTTGACGGGTAGATTGTATCATCTTTTTTAATACCCTCTTGAAAAAGTGTTGTTTTTTGTTTTGTTATATAAGCTTTACTTGCTTGATAAATTGCTAAAATTTCTCGCTGTTTTTCATCTAATATCTTATTCTCTTTTTTTCCAAACTCTAATTTAATTTTTGCTATTTCAATATCTTCTTCATTTATAATAGCATCTTCTCTTTTTATCATATTCAGTTTTGCTTCATTTACCAAGGTTGCAATTGCTGCAGAGCTAAAACCAGCCAAGGAAACAGCGAGTTTATACACATCAAAATGATAGTTAACATTGCGTAAATATAAATCAAGAATTTTTTGTCGATCTTCAATATTTGGTAAGTTTAAATGTATACGTCTATCAAAACGCCCTGCTCTTAATAGGGCATCATCAAGAACTTCTAATTTGTTTGTTGCAGCAATAACCATAATACCACTATCACCTTCAAATCCATCCATTTGTGTTAAAAGTTCATTGAGTGTTGCTTCCCTTTCATCATTTGACGTACCTGTTCTTTGTTTTCCTATGGCATCAATCTCATCAATAAACACAATAGCTGGAGCATTGGCTTTAGCTTTTTCAAAAAGTTCTCGTACCCTTTTTGCCCCCATTCCCACATAAATTTGTACAAAAGAAGCCCCACTTTGGTAAAAAAATGGCACTTGAGCTTCGCCTGCAACAGCTCGTGCAATTAAAGTCTTACCAACACCAGGAGGACCAACAAGTAATACACCTTTGGGTAAGTTTACATCAAATTTTTGATATTTCTTAGGAGAATTTAAAAAGTCAACAATCTCTTCAAGTTCTTCTTTAACACCAGAGATTCCAGCAACATCTTTAAAAGTAATGTTTGAACTAACCATATCAATGGTCGACTCTTTTTTTACATATTCATTTTGGCTAACTGGTTTTTCTTGTTCTTTTGCAAGTTCAACTTCAAAGCCATTGTTTTTTCGTGTTTTATCAATAAAAGCTTTTAATTTATCGCGATAAACCCTTGCAAAAATTGCAAATAAAAAAAGGATAATAAGAAAAACAATACCTACATAATAGGTACTACTTTGTATATGCGAAGAACTTTTATAAATGGTATAAAAGAAAAGAACAATTAAAACAGTCGCTGATAATATCATCAGCTTTAAATTTTTATCTAATTGATTTTTATTTAAATTTTGCGACATTTCCGGTACCCTTTGCCTCATACTCTTCTAAAAATATCCAATCCCCTACTAAATCAGCGGTACTTTCTACTTCGATTTGATTAAAAAATTGGTCAAGTCCAATATACTTTCCATTTTTCTCTTGCTCAATTAAAACTTCAAGAGGTTGCGTATTGGCTTTTCTAAAAGCATAATTTTTTTCATCAATAATTTTAACCAATTCATTATATCGCAATTTAGCAATATCCCCACGTACTTCCTCTCTCATTGTAGCACTTGGGGTTCCATCACGTTTTGAGTAAGTAAAGGCATGAACATGGGTTAAGGGGAAACGGTGTAGATTTTCAACTGCTTCTTTCCATAAAACATCAGTTTCACCAGGGTGTCCCACAATAAAATCTGTTCCTAAAGCATAACCCTTATCTCGTAAAAACTCAAAAAGCGCTAAATCATCTAAAACTTTGTTACGTCGATTCATAATTTCAAGCATTGTTTTAGAGGTATGTTGTAACGCGATATGTAAATGTCTTGCCATAAATGGTTCACTAATAATCTCTTTGAATTCATCATCAATCTGGATAGGTTCAACACTTCCAAGACGAATTCTTCGAACCCCTTTTATCATTGACATTTTTTTAAGTAGTTTTGCTAAAGAGGTGTGTTGTTTCTTACCATATGAACCTACATTAGTTCCTGTTAAAATAAACTCTCCAAAACCATTAGCTGCCAGTGTTGTTACTTGCTCTAAAATTTTTTCTTCTTTATAACTTCGTGCATCACCTCGTACATAAGGAATAATACAATAAGAACATCTAAAGTCACACCCCTCTTGTATTTTAATAAATGCTCTACTTTTTCCAATAAACTCTTCAACTATCGTGTCATCAATATGTTTTAAATCACCCGCATCAAAGAAACGCTCTTCGTTTTGTAGTAGTTCGTTGATTTTCTCTTTTTCACTGTGTCCAAAAAGTGAATCTACTTTCTCTTCTTTAAAGAGATTTTCACCCTTTGTCCAAACCCCACATCCAGTAAAAACAACACGAGGAGGTTTTGGAAGTTTATTTAAGGTATTAATATAACCTCGTGCTGTACTATCAGCACTATTTGTTACTGTACAAGAGTTAATAACCACAATATCTGCTTGTTTTTCATCTTGGGTAACTTCAAAATCTTTTAGGTTACTCATCATTACTTGGGTATCGAAAACATTTGTTCGACACCCAAAAGTTTTAAAATAGACTTTTTGTTTAGTTGTAGAAAACTGCATAAGCACCTAATTATACATCAGGAAGATCTGGTGGAGGTGTTCGTTTATAATTACTTTGTCCACCATCACCTAAATTTACTGTTTGTGTTGGGTATGCAATAGTAATATCATCTTCTTTCATAAACGCATCTAATATCTCTGGGGACATCGTACTTCTTAATACAAGTGCGGCATAAGAGTTTGTCAAATACCATGAAGAGATAACAATACCATGAGGCTCAACAAAGGTATAAACTCTTGGCTCAACACCCGTTGCTCGAAGTGAATATTTACTTCGCATTTTTGATAACTGTTTTCGCGTAATATCAGTATACCCTTTTGAGTAGTGTTTTAAAATCTCTTTTGAAATATGTTGTGCTTTTTTATAGTTTGAATCAAAGGTAATGGTAATATCAATACCATCCCATACCGTTCGAAGTCCTGAGTGTGTATAATTAGCAATCATTTCAGAGAAAATATAGTTATTTGGAATAAAGAAAATACGTCCTGTTCTTCTATTGACCGTATATGAAGTATATGTAATATCTTCACGAATTGTAATTTTAAATAAAGAGATGTCTAAAACATCCCCAACAGCTTCAACACCATCTCGCGTTACTTTAATACGATCACCAACATGAATTGAACCAGATGTTACAATTACCATCCATCCAAAAATTGACATAAACCAATCTTTTAAGGCAATTGCAATACCCGCAGATGCAAATCCTAAAATAGTAATAATATACGATACATTATCAATATAAGAAAAAAGTACAATCATTACAATCATAAATACGATTAAAAAGTTAATAAACTTATTCGCCATATAATAGTTTTCATTTTGAGAAAAATACTTCTTCAATGCAAGTTTAATTAAAAAGGAGATAATAAACAGCACTAAAATAATGGTTAAAATGGTTAAGGTTTTTTCAATCTGTTCAGAAATCTGTTTTTTATTCTCTAAAATAACTTGTTCAATTTTACGGGTATAAACCTCTTCTGTTGTTGATACAATATCATGTACCATGGTAAAATCTTTTTTCTGTTGATCAAGTAAGTTAATCATTGCTTCTGTTTCATCTTTTTGATCAATGTTATAAAGCTCTAAATATAAAAAAAGTTTCTCTTCTAAAAAGTCCGTTGTCTCTTCAAGATTTTGATTAACAGCAGAAAACTCTTTTTTATGGTCTTGCAACTTTTTATTATACGATAAGGCATTGATAATTCCAAAAGGATTCGAAATCGTTTCATATTTTTCAATCTCTGGAGGATTAATCAAACCTCCAATAGGAGAGTCTTTATACTCAGCAATCAATTCTAACTCGTTTTCTTTAATACGTATTTTATTATTGAGTTGGTACTCCAGCTCTTTAGAGTGTTTTCCTGTCTTCTTTTTAATTTTTCGTAAATCCTCTTTTACATTTTCTAGCTCATTAGAAATTTTTCGATAAGTAGAGTAGTTAGAGTATCGTTTTAATAAAATATTATCTTTGAGTTTTTTATCAATCTCTTCTAACTTTTTCTTTACATTAGCAAGTTTTGCTAACTCTTCTGGTGATTTTTTAAAAACAATTGGTTCTTCATTTTTTACTTCAACTTGCTCTTCATTTGCAGAAAAAGCAACACTTGTTGTGAATAAGAAAAATACAACTATAAAATTAAAAAGTTTTCGCATTATTTAAAATCCTTTAATGTTGCAATAACATCTTCTTTTGAAATGGCACTTGTTATTTCACAATTACCTATACCTTTAGGAATAATAAACTTAATTTTATTATCCAATGATTTTTTATCTAAGAAAAAGTGTTCATAAAAATCTTCCACATCTTTAATACTATAAGCTGTAGGAATATCATATTTTTTAAGTACTGACTCTACTCGATTTGCTTCTTCTTGTGTCATATTTCCAATACGAACTGCAAGGTTATTTGCCATCATCATACCAATACCAACAGCTTCTCCATGTAAATAAGTATCATAGTTAGTTTCATTTTCAATCACATGTCCAAAGGTATGTCCATAATTTAATGCTGCTCGTATTCCATTCTCTTTTTCATCTTGGCTCACAACCCACGCTTTTGTTTCAACTGATTTTGCAATAGCTATTTTGATATTCTCATCATCATTTAAATCATTTTGTTCTAACCACTCAAAAAACTCTTTATTAAAAGTTACTGCCATTTTTACTATTTCTGCAATACCTGCACCAAACTCACGTTTTGGTAGTGTTGTTAAAAAATGTGGATCAATATTGACTGCAATTGGTTGATGAAAAGCACCGACCAAATTTTTACCAAACTTATTATTCACTCCTGTTTTACCACCAACACTAGCATCAACTTGTGACAGGAGTGTCGTAGGAATCTGAATAAAATCAATCCCACGTTGATAAATCGAAGCAGCAAATCCTGTCATATCACCAATAACCCCACCGCCAAAAGCAATCAAAAGAGACTTTCTATTTAAACGGTGTTCAAAACAGTGTTCTAAAATTGATTCAATTGTTTGCATATGTTTATACTGTTCACCATCAGGTACTGTCACAATAGAGAGTTCACTCGCTTCAATTTTAGTCGTTAAATAATTAAGGTGAAAACCACTCACCGTTGGGTTAGTTACAATAACCACTTTTCTATCAAAGCTTAAGGTTTGTAAGGTATCAATAGTAATATCATAAGAAGTATTATTAGGTAGTTTAATATTAACAATCATCGTTAAAATTCCAAAAATAAGATTAAATTAGTCCGATTATAGCTAAAAATGTTTAAAAAAAGCTGATTTTATGGTAACTCCAGACATATATTAAGAGTTTTTTTAAGCTAATGACACAACTCATTTAAGAAAAAAATAGATAATGAATTATTAGTCTCTATTATAATTAATCTCTTAATGAGTTAAGTTATTATTGCAATGAGTATTAAGTACCAAACATGTTCCTTCAAACGTAGTGTTTTTCATATTTAAAGAGAGTATATTATTTTGCATTGAAAAACTACCTTCAATTTCTCTTTTATCATCTTTGTATAGATGCAATAATTTTTGTGTTTTATTAATAAAACGATAGGTTCCAAATTCTTTTAAAGGTATCTCATACGTTAGATTTCCCTGTGCACTACTCCAAAGTGATGCCCAAGGGTGATACTTCTCAATAGTAATAAATAAAGGATTTGTCCTATAGAGATAACTTTTATCTTTACAACTATAAGTAGCAGAAACAGTTGAAAAGTTAATAAATACAATAAGGCATACTGTAGCAAAAAACAGACTCACAAAGAGTATTGTTACTATTTTCATCTAAACTCCTTATGACTTTATTTTATCTTAAAAGTTGTGTAGGAAATGTTTAGTTTTAAGATTACTGTTAATTTAAGAAAGATATACAATAAGTCTGATATGATAAAAAATAGTAGTTTGTAATTGGCGACCCCAGGATGATTCGAACATCCGTCTTCAGGAGGAAATCCTGACGTCCTTGGCCACTAGACGACGGGGTCTTAAAAAAAGATTTGAATTATAGTTTAGTTTCATTTTAAGTTGGCTTAAAACGATTCTAACTTAGATAGTTTTTTATAAGCTTTAAGGTTTCCATGGTTTGCTGCTTCAAAATAGAGTTGAATAGCTTTTTTTAAATCTTGCTTAGTTGCTATTCCTTTTTCATAATAATGAGCCAATTTGAAAATAGCTTCAGGGTGATTGAAAATTGCTGCTTTTTTATAATAATAAAATGCCTCCTTTTCATTCTCAAAAACTGCCTCATAACACTTTGCTAAATGATAACTTGCGGAAATAAACCCTTGTTTTGATGCCTTTTCATAGAGAGCAAAAGCCTTAGCAATATCATGTTCACTTAAATCAAATTCATATAATAAACCTAAACTATCTTGTGCAAAAGCGATATTTTCATTGGCTAAAAGACTATATAATTCCTTATCATTTTTCTCTTTATATTCACAATGTGAATCATGTTTGGTATTAACTTTTAAAAAAAACTCCTCTTCCTCTAAAATACCTTCTACTTGTTCTAAGGTTGCTCTTTTTTTGTAATCTTTATGAAGCATAATCAAAATAAGATATTTAATCCTATCAGAGGTTATCATAGATAAGTCAACATTAAGTTTACAATTAGCATACATGATATAACTATGACTATCTTCTAGCGAAAAGTCAAAAATCTCTTTACCTGTAACTAAATAAAATAGTGTTGCACCTAATGCGTAAATATCAGATGCTTTTAAACTAAAACCTTGATAAAACTCAGGAGCATAATAATACTTATTTTCATAAGTAGTAAGTGTTTTTATTGACTCTTTTTGTTTCGCATGACTCCAATTAGCTAGGGAATAGTACCCTTCATTAACATAAATATTATCAACACGAATATCATTATGAATTATTCCTAATTCATGCGCACCCTTTAATGTTGCAAGTACATTTTTAAGCACTTTAATCGCCTGAGTTTCACTTAATACACCATTATCTTTAATATAATCTTTCAAACTTCCATTATGCGCTAATTCATAAACAAAAAAGAGTTTTTTCTCATCATGAAAAACTTTATAAAGACGCAATACATGAGGAACTTCTTTAATGATTTTAAGAATATGTATTTCATTATTAACTTGATATTTATTATTTGGTTTTTTAATTGCTTTTAAAGCAAAATACTGATGAGTATTTACATCTTCAACCATATAAACATTGACAAAACTATTATTTGCAAGGGGTTTAATAACCTTGAACTCCCCTGCAAATTTCAACTGATTGTTTTCAATAACCATTAGATATCTACTACTGTAATATCTTCATCTACATAAACTGTAACATTATCATTGGTCCAAACATCAAAGGTTTCTCCCTCTTCTGTGACTTTTTGATCTGATTTACTCCACGTATCTGTATCAAGTCCAACTTGGTCTGCATCATCTCCAAGGATTTTAAGTACGTTGTCATCATCAGTCATTTTTATAACATCAGAGGCATTAATTGTATCTAACGTTTGCGCTTGGGTATTTTGTAAATCGATAACTTCTAAGTTTTTCACTTGATTTGCCAATCCTTCAAAATCAAAGGTAATATCATCTTCCATGATAAGAGTATCCGTTCCAGTTCCAAAGTCTACTTGTGCATTCTCTTCAATGACACTATTATCTCCACCTGCATCACCTGTAAGTTTAACTTGGTCATCACCTGACCCCATATCAATAACAGAATCACCTTGAATATCATCATCGACAATAATAATATCATCTCCATCACCCATATCAATATTGGTATCACCTTGAATATCATCTGCAATATCTAAAGTATCATCTCCATCACCCATATTAATAATAGCATTACCTAATACTTCATCTGAAACATTGATAGTATCATTCCCCGTACCAGTGTCTATTTGTGTATTACCTGTAATATCATCAATAACATTAATCGTATCATCACCTGCATTCGTATTAACAATAGCATTACCTTCAATATCATTTGTTCCACTCATAACATTAATCGTATCGTTAAAATTACTCGTAGATACAGTTTCATCTTTTAAATCAGTTGTATAATCTAACGTATCACCTACAACAGAAATTACAGCTGTTGCCGCACTACTTTGCGTACTTGTACCATCTGTTGAAGTAACACTTAAACTAATACTTTCAGTTCCAGTAAGTTGAGAAGTAGTATTCAACTTGAGACTTGATAATTCATTTTGCGCAACACTCCATGTCCCATCACCATTATCACTTCCTGCACTTAATGTTGCTCCATCAGGTAAGCCACTAACTGTTACTGTTCCTAAAGACTCACTATCATCAGTTAATGCATTGGTAATATTCAAATCGTACTGATAAGTATCAGGACTACTTGGACCAGTTCCATTTATAGAGAAATTTGTAACCATAACATACTCATCGGTTGCTGTTGTATCGGTGATTAAATCGACTTTTAAATCTCCATTGCTATCAGTTGTTCCTGTTAAAGTGATTGTTCTTGTAGTATCATCACTATCAGAGTAAACTTGCGTATCATTTAAATTAACTCTAAAATAGTCTGTATAATCACTTCCCGATTCCCACACATCACTACTAAATTCAACATCAAAGGTAATCGTCACTTCTTGATTAGCATTTTCTGATCCAAAACTAAAAGTTTTTGTTGCTGTTTCATCTGTTGCCCCATTACCTATACCTAACTCATTACCATTTGCATTAGAAATACCATCTCCTGTCCAATCATCAAGAGTTCCATTAAAGGTATCTGTATCTCCAAATGCTGTTCCCTCTGCTCCTGCAACTGTTATTTCATTTTCAATAGTTGCAGAAATCGTTGGTGCATCAGCTACGGCATCTACATTTATGGTTGTTGTTGCCGTATCACTCCAAGCCGTTCCATCACTCACTTTAAAACTAATTGTTTCATTTGTATCACTATTCTCTTCTGGAGTAAAAACTAACTTACCTGCAGTAATATCTGCTTCAATAATAGTATCACCTGAACTTACAGCTACGCCATCCAAAGTTAAACTTCCTGTTGTTGGCAAGGTTGTAATTTGCACTGAACTTATGGTATCACCATCACTATCACTATAGCCAAAGTCGTTTGTTGTAAAGGTATATGCACTGTCTTCATTGGTCGTTACACTATCATTAGCTGCTTCAGGTGCTGAATTCCCAGCTGGAGTATCAATTGATACAGAGCTTGTAACGGTACTCGTTTCTCCATCTTCACTTGCAGTTACTTCTAAACCTAACGTAAAACTACTACTTCCATCAGGTACAGTGATTGATAAACTATCACTTAAGTTAGTAGTACCCTCAGGTACCGTTACACTGTAAGTTCCATCATTGTTATTTACTAAAGTAAGATTGTCACTACTTAACGTTGCATCGCTAGGTACATCAGTAAGTTTTATAGTTAATGTCTCACTACCATCAGTATCACTTAATGCTGCACTAATATCAAGCGGGAAAGTATACGAATCTGTCACAGTTTTAGTTATTGCATCTACTTGAACCGTTCCATCTTCAACAACCCATGTACCATCTTTAAGGATTGCTCCTTTTGCAGCCATCGCATCTTCATCAACTACTTCTATCTCTTTATCCATCGGTTCATCTGAAGC
>CAZIES010000051.1:14036-16602 GCA_964538295.1 uncultured Arcobacter sp.
GCAACTGTTCCCCAATCACTTAGCTCAACCGTTTCAGTAAAACTAGTCGTACTAATATTCTCTCCAAAGGTTCCTATTTCAGTATCGGCAATATCTAAACCATCATTTGGAACAAATCGAACTTCTACACTTGCATCATAATTTTGACCAAGTACCATTGTTTCCCATGTTCCATTAACAAGAACTTCAACTGTACCATTTTCAGGTGCATCATCAAGCCTAATATTCTCAGCAACTCCCACTTCAATAGTCTCTGTTTTATAAAGTTTTGCCGTTTCTGTATAATTAGTTTGATAATAGTTTCCATCATCTCCTTGAGTAATCCCTGCTTCATCCATCGCTTCTGTATCAAGTTCTTCAGAAGTATTAGTTGTCATATCACCAACTGTAATTGTAGCACTATCAGGTGCATCAACAACAGCAGTTACCGTCACATCAATAGTTTTAGTTGTTACCCCACCTTTACCATCATCAGCAGTTATTGTAACTTGGGCATCACCACTATAATCAGCTGTTGGAGTAAAAGTAATGGTTCCATCACTATTAACAACTGCTGTACCATTTGTTGCACTTGCTGTTAATGTTGCTGTCTCACCATCAATATCATCTAAGGTTGGTGAAATCACCACACTTCCATCTTCTATAACAGTTGCTGTTGATACGACATCAATTGTTGGAGCATCATTGGTTCCTGTTACATTAAGTGTTAATGTAGCTGTTGTACTATTTCCAGCTGCATCTGTTACGGTATAATCAAAGCTTTCACTAACGACTTCATTTTCAGCTAAAGATTGAACATTATCAGCACTATTATCTAATGTATATGTATATGTACCATCCGTTACAATAGTAATTGTTCCGTATGTACCTGTAATTGTTTGAGCTGTTGTTGTTGAACCATTTTCATCATTACTTAAAATATTTCCAGAGACAGTAGTTGTAACATCTTCTTGAACGTTAGCACTTTCATCTTCAACTGTTACAGTTGTATCAACTGTATGCGTTGATGATGTTGTTGATGTTACAGAGTTTCCAGCACTATCAGTTGAGTCAACATTAACCTCAAAACTAGTATCTGAAGCCAAATCACTTCCAAGTACATCTAAACTCCATGTACCATCTGATTTGACAATTGTTGAATACTCTCTTGAATTAATTGTCATCGTTACAGCATCACCTGTAGAAATATCCCCTCCACTTGTTGTACCTGAAACAGTAATTGTTTCATTTGATTCACTTGCATTTATAACATCATCAGAGGTTATAGCATCTACAGTGACCGTTCCTGCATCTGCAGTAGTATCAACAGTGTGAGTTGATGTTACTGTAGAGGTGACACTATTTCCTGCAATATCCGTTGAGACAACATTCACTGTAAACTCATTATCTAAAGCTAAATCACTTCCTGAGACTATTACACTCCAATTTCCACTATCATCAACTGTAGTAGTGTATTCTTTCCCATTAATTGTCATGCTTACACTATCTCCAGAAACAATATCTCCACCTGAAGCAGTACCAGTAAGCGTAATATCACTTCCTGATTCCGTTGCATTAAGAATATCATCATCTGTTACTGCATCAACAGTGACTGTACCACTACTAATTGTTGTATCTACCGTAATACTTTGTGTAGTTGTTGTACTATTTCCTGCCACATCTGTCGCTGTTATTGTTAACTCTTGTGTTCCATCACTAAGTTCACTTGTTGTAATTGAATAGTTACCACTACTATCAGCAGTTGTACTTCCAATTTCATTTCCACTGGCATCTTTAATAACTACATTTGAACCAGCTTCAGTTGTTCCTGTAATTGTTGGAGTATTATCATTTGTAATATTATCACTATTACTCTCTCCTGTATCACTCGCATCAATAATATCAGCAGTTAATCCATCTACACTTATATCCACAGTATGTGCTGATGTAGCACTTGAAGTAACACTATTTCCAGCTGCATCGCTTGATTCTACCTCTACAGTAAATTCTTTATCTACTGTTAAATCTGTCCCAGCAACATCAACACTCCAAGTTCCATCACTTTGAACCGTTGTTGAGTATAATTGTCCATTAATTGTCATACTCACACTATCTCCAGAGGAAATATCACCACCAATTGCCTCTCCTGTAACAGTAATAGTATCTCCAGATTCACTTGCATTAATAATATCATCATCTGTAATAGTATTAACACTTACCGTTCCAGCTTCAGCAATAATATCAACAGCTATTGATTCACTAATTGTATTTGAACTATTTCCTGCCGCATCAGTAATCAAAACTGAAATATTTGGGTCATCAATAGAGAGTTCAACTTCAACATAGCCATTAGAAGCCTCATTTTCACTTACTGAATAATTCGATCCATTAATTGTTAACGTATCTTCTGATGCATTAAAATCACTTGGTAAATCAACACGAGCAGTTATTGTATCATCAGAACCAACTTCAATAACATTAAAAATACCGTCACTATTAATATCTCCTAAAATAGTAATACTAGGATCTTCCACACTTGTATCTACTGTATGTGTTGACGTCGCACTTGATGTTACACTATTCCCTG
>CAZIES010000052.1:0-16328 GCA_964538295.1 uncultured Arcobacter sp.
TACTTTTCGTAAACACAAAAGTAAGTAGAGTAAAGAGGTACTCCTCTTTGCGATAAAAGCCAAAACAGAAAATCAACCAAAATCTAATAACTAACAAATTAACCATCAAAATAAAACGTCATTTTAATATCACACCCTTATTCTATAATAAAAACTATGGAATAAATGCGCGTGTCAAGAAATAATAATTTATCCTCCTGACACTATTTTGACATCAAACCGATGTATAATAAAACCAAAAAACCTATATAGAGGTGCATTGTGGAAACCATTCAGACTAAGCAAAAAGCTAGTAAACTCAAAAAAATAAAATACACCTTTGATAAAATAACCTCAAATCACTCAAGTGATTGGAAACTTGTTCTTGTTTGGATTATTATCTTTGAACTTATTTCTTCAATCATTGAATACCTTTTTGTTAAACACTCTCATTTTGCCATAGGGTTACCTGATACCCTTTTTGTTGAACTCACTGTTGGATTAGGATTGACCCTTTTTATTTGGACTTGTGTTTACACTTTTATCTTTTGGAATAAAGAGCGTTTTTTATATTTAATACTTGTTGGTTTTATTGGCTTATATTTAGTGGTAACACACGACATGAGCTTTGCTTTTTTACTCCATAACATCAACCCAGTACATTTTTTTTATGCAGAGTTTAACTTTGCTCTACTTGTAGAATTATTATTTAAGCTTATTATACTTTATTTGATTTACCAACTTGTAGTAAGTTATAAAAATAGTAAGAAAGAGTGATACCTTTAAAAACCAGCACTCTTTTTTACACCACTTTTATTGGCACATCCAAGCCTTTTCTTAGCATATTTTCGATAATATATTTGCTTTTAGACAATAATACCAACATTTTGTTTGGTAATAAAATCAAAGGATAAATATGGATTGGGGTAAGGTAACGTATATCTTCTTTTCACTGATGTCATTAACAACAACAGCTGGGTTTATTTATGAACCACATGCAGTAGCACTATTTTTAGCTGCGGGAGTAAATGTTATATCAACTATTTTAAAAATTGGTGTTAAAAACTTATTGGCTGCAGAGCTTCTTGCAAGTTCTTTAGTAGCAGACTTACACCTCATACCTGCATTTATGGTTTTAACTTTTGTCGGTGATGAACGAATGGCAATTGCTTTAGCAATTGGTGCAGTAGTAGCGAACTTATTCTCTATTGCTTTAGCATTAATTGAGAGTGCAAAAAGTCAAGAAAAGGACGAATTTTAATGGAATATAATCCACAAGAAGTAGAGAGTAAATGGCAAAACTATTGGGATAAAAACAATAGTTTTGAACCACATGATGATGAAACAAAAGAGAAAAAATATATTTTAAGTATGTTCCCATACCCAAGTGGTCGAATCCACATGGGACATGTGAGAAACTACTGTTTAGGTGATGCTTTCGCACGTCATTTTAGAAAACAAGATTTTAATGTACTGCACCCTATTGGGTGGGATAGTTTTGGAATGCCAGCAGAAAATGCTGCCATTAAACATAAGTTACATCCTAAAAAATGGACCTATGAAAATATCGACTATATGCGAAAAGAGTTAAGCTCTTTAGGTCTCTCTTTTTCAAAAACACGAGAGTTTGCGACTTCGGATGAACTCTATACAAAATGGGAACAAGAGTTTATTATTAAAATGTATGAGCAAGGGTTACTTTATCGTAAGTCAACCACAGTAAATTGGTGTGAACCGTGTCATACAGTATTAGCAAATGAGCAAGTTGAAGAGGGGTGTTGTTGGCGATGTGATAACCCTGTTGAGCAAAAAGAGATGCCAGGGTATTATGTAGGAATTACTAAATATGCACAAGAGCTACTGGATGATTTAGGAACTTTACAAGATCAATGGCCAAGCCAAGTTTTAACGATGCAAGAGAACTGGATAGGACGAAGTGAAGGGTTAGAGTTTAAATTTGAACTCACTAAAGATACACGCTTTAAACTTAATAAAGAGTTTAGTTCGTTTGATGTTTTTACAACACGACCTGACACAATTTATGGGGTTTCGTATACTGCACTTGCACCTGAACACCCTATGGTGCAATACATTTTAGACCATAACCTTTTACCAGAAAAGAAACTTAATGCCATTAAAGCAATGCAAAAAGTAAGTGAACGAGACAGAGCAACGATGCCTAAAGAGGGACTCTCTTTAGAGATTGATGTGGTACATCCATTAACGGGTGAAGTTATACCTGTATGGGTGGCTAACTTTGTTCTTGTCTCTTATGGTAGTGGTGCAGTTATGGCAGTTCCTGCTCATGATCAAAGAGACTTTGAATTCGCACGTTATTATAAACTTCCAATTAAACAAGTAATTGTTGGCGAGAATGGTGAAATTGATAACATGAAAGAGGCATATGTAGGTGAAGGAACCTTGATAAACTCTGAGAGTTTTTCAAACTTACCAAACAGTGCAGCTAAAAAAGCAATCATGTACCATTTTGAACAAAACTCTTTTGGTAAAAAACAAATCAATTTTAAACTAAGAGATTGGGGAGTTTCACGTCAACGATACTGGGGAGCACCTATTCCTTTTGTTCATTGTGAATCATGTGGATTAGTTCCAGAAAAAAGTGAAAATTTACCCGTAGCACTTCCAGAAGATGTGGAGATTACAGGTGAAGGAAACCCCTTAGATACGCATCCTACATGGAAGCATTGTAGTTGTCCAAGCTGTGGGAAAGATGCTATTAGAGAGACGGATACCTTAGATACCTTTGTGCAATCGTCATGGTACTTTTTACGATATGCAACGAATCCTAAGAAGTGGACGAAAGAAGGAATTAGTAAAAGTGATAGTGACTACTGGATGGATGTTGACCAATATATTGGTGGAATTGAACATGCTATTTTACACTTGCTTTATGCACGATTTTTTACTAAAGTATTAAATGACTTAGGATATACAAGTTCTCGAGAACCTTTTAAACGACTACTTACTCAAGGTATGGTGTTAAAAGATGGGGCTAAAATGTCTAAATCAAAAGGTAATGTAGTAGATCCTGATAAAATTGTTGAAAAATATGGTGCAGATACAGCGCGACTTTTCATGCTGTTTGCAGCCCCACCAACAAAAGAGTTAGAGTGGAATGATAGTGCAGTTGATGGCGCATTTAGATTTATTAAAAAGTTTGCGAACCGAGTCAATGAAGCAGCTGATATTACAATTGAGCAAATTGAAGCAATTGACCATTCAAGTTTAAGTAAAGACGAGAAAGAGGCACGTAAAAAAGTTTATGAAGCACTGCAAAAATCAAATGATGTTTTCAATAAAACCTATACCTTTAATACATTAATCGCAGCGTCAATGGAAGCGATGAATGCCTTAGGAGCACAAAAAAATGCGCTTGTTTGGGCAGAGGGGTATTATGTACTTTCAAGTATTTTAGAACCAATCATTCCTCACTTAGCGTGGGAAATTGCAGATAATCTTTTTGAACGAAAAAACTTTGGAGCAAAAATTGAAGTAAAAGAGGAAGTCTTTGTTGCAGACTCTATTGCTTTAGCTGTAACAATCAATGGTAAACGACGATGTGAAATCGAAGTAGCTCCAGATGCCAGCAAAGATGAAATTTTAGCCCTTGCAAAAGAGGCAGGTGCTAAATGGATTGAAGATAAGCAAATTATAAAAGAGATTGTTGTTCCCAATAAACTTGTAAACCTTGTGGTGAAATAGATAAAGGAAAATCATGCGAAAGTTGTTATTAGCTATTTTATGTAGTGTGCCATTGCTTATTTTTACAGGGTGTGGCTATAAGCCCTCTGTTTATTATGCTAAAAAAGAGATTACAGGTTCTGTTTATGTTGATTTAGATGTTAATATTGAAGACCCTAAGAACTCTGTTTTAGTAAAAGATGCTATGAATGAACTACTTGTTCACAAATTGGGATCTAAATTAGTTTATAATGAAAAACTAGCTGATACAAGAATGTTTGTTAAACTTAATTCTGTTTCCCTAAGTGAGTTGAGTTATAACGAAGATGGCTATATTAAACTTTATAAAGCAAGTGTAAGTATTAATGTAAGATATATTAACAGCTTAAAAAAATCAAACTCTTTTAGTGTGAGTGGAACGTATGATTTCTCAATTGATGATGGGGGAACTATCTCTGATACCAAAAGATTTGAAGCAATTAAAAGTGCCGCTAATAAGGCTTTAGATGAAGTACTTTCAAAAATAGCGATTCAAACATTTAAAAAAGATGAGACAACTGACTAATTTATCCCTTCAAGAATTTTTAGAGTATAAGACACTCTATTATGATAAGATTGACTTTAGCATAGTAAAAAATGCTTGGGAAATCTTATCACCATATGTTACATTGCCTTATGTTATTCACCTTGTTGGAACCAATGGAAAAGGAACAACGGGACGATTTTTAGCTCACTACTTACACAAAAGTGAAAAAAGTGTTTTGCACTATACTTCACCACATATTAGAGATTTTAACGAACGTATTTGGATAAATGGAGATAATGCCTCAAATAGAGTTTTAGAAGAGGCACATCAAAAACTAGTTGTAATACTGCCTCAAGAGAGTTTAGAAAAACTAACTTACTTTGAGTACACAACCCTTTTATCATTATACTTAAGTTCAAATCATGATTATTTAGTTTTAGAAGCAGGACTAGGAGGTGAGTTTGATGCGACCAATGTTGTTAAAAATGACCTTTCCTTAATCACGACTATTGGTTTAGATCATATAAGCTTTTTAGGTAACACTGTTGAAGCAATAGCAAAAACAAAGATGCGAGCGTGTGATAAATCAATGATTATTGGTTATCAAGTAGAAGAGGATATTGCACAATATGCACAAGAAGTTGCTTTAGATAAGAGTGTGCCTTTTTTAATCAAAGAGGCAAATATGGATTATGATTTAACAGCTTTGCCTTTATCGTTGCCTTCTTATTTAGAAAAAAATTTACAATTAGCTATCTCTGCGTTAGAGTATCTTGATTTTATCGTAGATGTATCAAAATTTAAAGATGTAAATTTTCAAGGACGTTGTGAAAAAATAGCACCTAATATTACCATTGATGTAGGACACAACCCTTTAGCTGCTTCACAGCTTTTGGAAGAGTTTAAAAAAGAGGATAAAAAGGTACACTTAATTTATAACTCTTTTGAAGATAAAGACTATGAAACAGTTTTAACAATTTTAAAACCAATCATTAAAGAAGTAGAGATAATAGCCATTCGTGACAAACGTATGACAGATTTTTCTACTTTAACCCAAGTTTGTGATAAATTGAATATAATGTCATCTAGTTTTAAACAAATAAATAAAAATAAAAATTATTTAGTTTTTGGATCTTTCTTAGTTGTAGAGGCTTTTTTAGATCTTTTTAATAATAAAGAGATATATGAAAAATAGATTAGTTATCACCGTTTCCGATGTCAATAGTACAAAATCCTATAATGTCCATCAATTAGTGAAAAAAGTAATTCTTTTTGTCATTATTGCAGCTATTTTAGTTATAGGTGGTGCTTTTTATTTTATTAATTTTTTATCAGAAGAGATGGATGATTTAAAAGCAGAAAAAGAGAAAGAGATTCAATATTTAATTGAAAAAGAGAAAAAACTTCAAGCACAAAATCTTTTTTATTCTATGCAAATTAAAGGAAAAGTGCAAGATATTGAAGAGTTATCCTCAAAGTTAGACTCTATTGAAGAAATCATTGGGGTTAAAACAGATGATACCAAAGATGAAATTACCCGAGCTACTTTAGCTAAAATTACCTCGGCACAAAAAATGTATATGTTAACAACCATACCAAATGGTTCCCCGTTGCAATCAACGGTGACTAAATCAAAGTTTGGGTATCGTATTCACCCTGTTACAAAGAAAAAGAAATTTCATCGAGGAATTGATTTAAAAGCAAAACGAAAAACACCTGTGTATTCTACTGCGGATGGGGTTGTACGATTCGTTCAACCATATAATAAGGGTGATTTTGGTAGAGTTATAATTATTGCACACAATTTTGGTTTTGAGACAGTTTATGCACATTTAAATAAGACCAAAGTTAAAATTGGTGATATCATTAGACGAAATCAACTCATAGGCTATAGTGGGAATTCTGGACGAAGTACCGGACCACATCTGCACTATGAAATACGTTATGCGAGCAAAGTATTAAATCCAAAAGATTTTATGCAATGGAATCTAAAAACATATGAGAAGATATTTGAGAAACAAAGGAGAGTTCAGTGGGAGTATTTAGTAAAACTAATCAAGGATCAACACAAGCTGGAGCAACTGTAATTGCTAAAGGTACTTGTATAATTGGTGGTATTTCTACTGAAGGTACAGTACATATTGATGGAAAATTTGAAGGTGTTATTTTAGAAGCTGATGAAATTTCTATTGGTAAAACAGGTGAAGTTATTGGTGATATTAAAACAAATAACTTAGTTGTTAGTGGTCTTTTTGATGGAAAAATAGATTGTAATGTCGTTCAAATACTTTCAACAGGACGTGTTATTGGAGATATTACTTATCATGATTTAGTTATCGAAGAGGATGGTAAGTTTGAAGGACGAGGGGTACGAAAAGATTCTGATGTAAAAAGTCGGTATAATGAAATCGAAAATAAAATCGGAAATATTGTAATGAATCAACCTTTACCAAATGACAAATCTAAAGAAGAGATTAGCTAATCTTTATAGCCAAAAGAAGGCAATAGAACAAGAGATTTCTTCTCTTGAAGCTCAACTAGTATCCGTAACAGCACTCTCAAAACAAGAAAAAATAGAACTCTTTAAAACACTTTTCATTTCTAGGCATGATATTTATGCCAAGAAATGGGTAAGTAAAGATAGGACAAAACAAAACTTTTATCCCGTTACAACTACTTTTAAAGGTGAAAACTATCTACCTTTAACCAATGAAATAATAGAACAACACTTACGTGGCACGGTTCATTTAGCCTCCTATGTTATCGATGATAATCAACAGTGTAAATATTGTCTTTTACATATTAATGAAACACAAAAAGAGAAACTCTTTAATGCATTAAAAAAATTGGGTATTGAAGGGTATTTACAAGTTAACGCGAATGCAGATTTAGTGGTTTGGATTTTTTTTAAAGAGGTAGTGCATGCAAAAGAGGCAAAGGCTTTTGCTCAATATCTTCTTCAATACAGTAATATTAGTGCTAAGATTTCCCCTTTAGAAGAGTTTAGTAACAAAGCAAACTTAGGTAGCCTGGTCGAACTTCCTTTACAACTTTATGAACGAAGTCAGAACCGGACAGTTTTTATTGATGCCAACACCAGTGAAATCATTAAAAATCAATGGGAGTTTTTATTAGGGGTTAACAAAGTAACCAAGGGTTTTATTTTAGAAAAAATCAAAAAGGATGAGGTGCAAACTTTTAATGAAACAGTGCTTGAAGAAGTTCTCTTTCCTGAGCAGAAATTAAAACTTTTTATTCATGAGTTTTTATATATACCATTAGAGTTTTTAAGTACTTCCCTAATTAATAAACTAAAGTCTTATGCTTGTTTTGATAATCCTCAAGTAAAAACACTCTTAGCGTTACGTAAACCCCTTTATAATATTCCTCGTATTATTCGTAATTATGAAGAGGATAATATCTATTTAAAACTACCTCGAGGATTGATAACTAAAGTACAAGAGCTTTTTAATACAAATGATGTATGTTATGAGATTATTGATAAAAAGTTTTTTAAGCAAGGAAATTTTACTAAAGTAACATATAGTTTGCGCAAAGAACAAGAAGAAGCAATTGAGGCTATTTCAAAACAGGACTTTTCAATTTGTGTTGCGCCACCTGGTTTTGGAAAAACACTTATTGGTGCAAAGATGATAGAGTTGCGTTGTTGTAATACCCTTGTTGTTGTAAATAAAAATATGCTTTTAGAGCAGTGGAGAGAACGTTTTGTTGATTACTTTGGTATGGATAAAAAAACAATAGGTTTTTTAGGCAAAGGGAAAAACAGACTTAATGGGAAACTCGATGTTGCTACCATGCAAAGCCTGAAAAATACCCCAGAGTTTATTAAAAACTACTCTTTTGTTATAGTTGATGAGTGTCATCATATTCCTGCTGTCACTTTTGAACAAATAATCAAAGAGTTTTGTGGACGATATATTTTAGGACTTAGTGCAACCCCAAATCGTAAAGATGGATTTGAGCCTATTTTGTTTCAACAGTTGGGAAATATCGCTTATGAATATAAGAAAAAACGTACAGTGACCCATGAGTTAAAGTTAGTAAAAAGTAATTTTACTTCTATTTTGGATAATTATGCCCAAATGATTAATGAATTATGTGCTAATGAAGAGCGTAATCGTCTCATTTTAGAACAAATTATGACATATAATAGTCGTAAAATACTTGTTTTAACCGATAGAATTGAACATATTAATCTTTTAGAGGTGTTATTAATTCAAAACAGTATAAAATACGTTACTGTTCATGGAAGCTTGAGTAAAAAAGAACAAAATGAAAATATGCAAAAAGTAGAAGATGCAACGCTAATCTTAGCAACGACCTCTTTTTTTGGTGAAGGAATCGATTTTCCTCATTTAAATACAATCATTTTTGCAACCCCTATCTCTTATTATGGTCGATTAGTTCAGTATTTAGGACGAATAGGAAGAGATGGTCAAGTCTGTTTAGCCGTGGATATTTTAGATTCAAAAAATGCGATGTTAAATGCTGCATATAAAAAACGACAGCCAGGATATAAACAGATGCATTATAAAGTAAGTATATAGGAGTACTATGTTAGGTATTATTGTTTCAACGCTATTTATTGCAATTATTGTTAATTTAATTTTAAAACGTTTTCATCTTCCAACAATTATTGGTTATATTGTAACTGGAACAATTATTGCTTATGGGTTTGGTTTGCATGATGCTGTACACAATCATGAACTTAAAGAGATAGCTGAATTTGGTGTTGTTTTTCTGATGTTTACTATTGGACTAGAGTTTTCAGTAGAGCATTTAAACAAGATGAAAAAAGAGGTCTTTTTTACTGGTAGTTTACAAATTGCTGTAACGACAGTTTTTGTTGTACTGATTTGTCAATTTGTATTGGGGTTTGATTTTAAAACTTCATTGATTATAGGAGCTGCACTCTCTCTTTCTTCAACGGCAATTGTACTTAAAATTTATAATGAAAATAAAGATATTAAAAAACCTCACGGTAGAAGAGTACTTGGTATTTTGATTATGCAAGATATTGCAGTTATTCCGATTTTACTGATGATTTCAATCTTTGCAGCAGATGGGGATAAAAGTCCTCTTATTTTAATTTTACAAACGACAGGTCTTGCGGTGGTTTTAATTGCAATTTTATATTTTGCAGGGAAATATCTTCTTGAACCATTTTTTGAGCATGTGAGTCGTTCAAAATCTGAAGAGCTTTTTGTTGCAACGGTACTTTTTGTTGCAATAGGTGCCTCTTATATGGCACACTATTTTGGATTTTCATACTCTCTTGGAGCTTTTGTTGCAGGTATGATGATTAGTGAGACAAAGTTTAAACACCAAGTTGAATCAGATTTAACCCCCTTTAGAAATCTTTTATTAGGCGTGTTTTTTATTACTGTTGGGATGCAGATTAATTTTTCTATTATTGCTAACCATATTTTTACTATTTTAATTTTACTTCCTATTTTATTGGGGCTGAAATATGTAATTATTTATACTTTAGTGCGTATTGATGATACCAAAAGGGTTGCTTTTAAAACAGCACTTTCATTGGTACAAATTGGAGAGTTCTCATTAGCTATTATTGAATTAGCACGTAGTGGGGATATGATTGATCCTACGTATTCTCAAATATTAATTGTCACCATTGTTATTTCAATGGTTTTAACACCTGTTGTTTTAAAAAATCTCTCTTCATTAGCTGCAACATTACTGCCTGATGATACCATGATGGTATGTAATACCACTTATGTGGATAAGGATAAAAAAGGGCATGTGGTTGTTTTAGGGTACGGACATTTGGGACAGGAAATTGTTAAGAAACTTAAAGTTAATCATCAAGATTATTTAATTATTGAACACAATATGAAGTATTATGAGTTAGGTGTCTCTCAAAATGAACCTATTTTATTTGGTAATGCAGCAAGCAAGCATATTTTAAATGCGGTAAATATTACGAACTCTTGTGCGGTTATTGTTGCTATTGAAAACCCTGATAAATTGCATTTGATTTGTGAAGTGATTGATGATTTAACTCACAATACAAAAACAGTGGTAAAAGTAACACGACCACATGAAAAAGATGAGTTAACAGGACTGCATTTAGAGCATATTATAGTAAGTGATGATGTGGTTGCAGAAGCCTTAGTTGAAGAGACAAAGTTTTGTAAAATTATGTAGTTGGAAGTAAGAGTTTTTCTTACTCTCCAAGATAACGTTTGCGTTGTGTCTCTTTGATTTTATTAATACGAACCAAAATAAAACCATCAATACAGTCTGAAAACTCTTCATCCATATTAAAGCCTTGAAACTCTACACCACCATCCAAACAAAGTTCTGAATATTGTTTAAACAAGGTTGGTACAGCAACTCCAATGTTACTAAGTGAGGATTTTAGTGTTTTAAAATCTTTTTTCTTATCATCAAGAATAAAAAGTTTTTTAATACTATTAATATCACTTGAGTATTGGTAAGGCAGTCGTGGAGTTGATAACTCTTTTTTGCCTAAATAGTAGTGAGAATAGTAGTAAATTAGCATATCTTTTGCAACTTTAGGAAAGGTTGCACTAATAGATACGGGACCATACATATATTTGATTTGTGGGTTTGCTTTTAAATAAGCACCAATTCCATACCAAAGATAATCAAGTGCCCGTGTTCCCCAATATTTTGGTTGAACAAAACTTCGTCCTAATTCAATAGCATCTTTTAAATAAGGAATAAATTCATCATTATATTTAAAAAGTGTTTGGGAATAAAACCCTTTGACTCCAAGATTGTTATTAATAAAAGCACCATTACCAATACGGTATGAACCTACAATCTCTAATTCATCTTCATCCCAAAGAATAATATGTTGGTAATAGATATCATATTTATCGGTATCACGTTTTTTATTAACCCCTTCGCCAACTTTTCTAAAAGAGAGTTCTCTCAGTCTTCCTAACTCTTTTAAAACAACACTATCCTCTTTATAATCATATAGATAAATCTTTTTACCATCTTTTGTTTCTCCTAGTAGTTGTGAAGCTTTAAGTTCGTTGAGTATCTCTTTTCTTTTTTGGGGATGGGCGATAGCCGTTTGTGTGACAAAATAAGATTTCTTAGCTTTTTTAAGGGCATAAAGATGTTTTTTGTAAAGACCTACCACATACTTTTTGTTAAGCCCCTTTGGTAAGATATTCTCATTGGGAATGATTTTACCAATTTTAATATTGATATTTTTTGACTTTTTTTTAAACATCTCATCGGAAAGAAGTAGGGTTGAAAAGGTTTTATTAATTACCGACATCGTGTAAAAGACTTTTGAGTTTTTACCATCAACTAAGATAGGTAGAATTGGAGCATTTGAATGTAAGGCAAAATTTAAGAATCCTTTACTCCAAACGGGGTCTTGTATCCCTTTTGCTGAAGCCCTGCTTACTTCACCAGCAGGAAAAATAATAATCGCTTTTTCATTGGCTAATGCCTCATAAATTGTCTTGATGTCATTTTTACTTTGACGTTTTTTATAGTTATCAATAGGAATAAACAAAGAGCTTAACGCATCTATACCTGCAAGAAAATCATTGGCAACAATTTTAACATCATTTCGTACACTGCCAACAAGCTTTAGTAAACATAAGGCATCTAATCCACCCAAAGGATGGTTGGCAATGATGACAACTTTGCCTGAACTTGGTATGTTTTGTAAGTCATTACTTGATACCGTAAAATCAAAGTCAAAGTGATCTAATACCGCATCAACAAACTCAAAACCCTTTAAGTGTGCATTTGCATCTAAGAACGTATTGATTGAATCTTCGTGAACAATTTTTTTTGCAACTTTTAAAAGGGATTTTTTTAAAAAAGAGGAGTTAGTATCAATATTGGGGAACTTCTTTCTTATTTCATTCTCTACATCTATCATGGGTTTCCTATCTGTTTTTTCTAATTCTAGTTGTTCTTGATTACACTTAGGTAACAACTTGACTCTTGATTGTTCCTTTGGGATATTTATGGTAAAATCCCGACTTTAGAAATTTATCTGGAGTATCAATGAATAAATCATTAATAACAAACTTGCTTGCACTATTTTTAACCATTATTGGATTTACAACGCAACAAGACACACTTTTTATGGTAGGACTTTTTGCTCTATCTGGCGCTATTACTAATGCCCTTGCGGTACATATGCTTTTTGAAAAGGTGCCTTTTTTATATGGTTCTGGAGTCGTAGAGAACCGATTTTCACAGTTTAAAGAGGGCATTCACTCGTTAATGATGAATGAGTTTTTTACTAAAGAGAACTTACAACGTTTTTTTGAAGAGGAAGTCACCTCTAAAAAGAGCCACTTTGATTTAAGCCCACTATTAGAAAAAACTGATTTTTCACCCGCTTTTGACTCTTTGAAACAAGCAGTGATTGAGTCACCTTTTGGTGGTATGTTAGGGATGTTTGGTGGAGAGGATGCTTTAGAGCCTCTTAAAGAGCCATTTACCCAAAAGCTTCAAGGCGCAATTGTAACCATTAGTCAAAATGAATCCTTTCAACAAGCACTACATGAGAGTTTAGGAAGCAGTGATGTGAGTGATGATATTTATGAAAAGGTATCAGGTATTGTTAATAAACGATTAGATGAACTTACACCAAAAATGGTAAAAGAGATTGTACAAAAGATGATAAAAGAGCATTTAGGATGGCTAGTTGTTTGGGGTGGTGTTTTTGGTGGTCTTATTGGACTTGTTAGTACGTTGGTTATAGGAGCATAAAATGGATGTATTAGTATTATTAGAAGTAGAAAATTTAGAAGATAAAGAAGTGTTTGAAAAGCATGTAGTAAAAGAGGGGTTTGAAATTGTACCCGATGAACCTTTTGTTTACTCTGGAACATCAACCACAACCATGTTTTCAACTAAGGCCTATATTTTAGAAGTCTTTAAAAAAGGATTACAAAAAACTAATTTTGAGAGTGCTAGTTTAGTTTTTTTATTGAATGAAACACCATATCCTCCTTATGTTTATGATAAAAATACGAACGACTTTGAAGAAGTAAAAGAATAATTTGTGCAAGATATTTACGAATTTTTAGACACGCAAATAAAGAACAAAGCTGATTGTGAACTTTTAATTGTAAGTGATGATAAACAAGCCCAAGAAGCACATGATATCGCAAGCTTTAAAGGTTATAACGCTTTTATGCTTTCAGATTTCAGAGCAAACTTTGGGGATGATTTACTCTCTTTTTCTGAAGAGTTACAACAAATCACCAAAGAGCTAAATGCTTACTACTCTTATAAAAAACAGAACAAACTTCTAATCGTGCCTTTACGAACAGCTTCCTTTTCGATGCCAAAAGCGCAATGTTTTGATAGTTTTAATATTGAGTTTGCAAGTAGCGTTAACATCGAAGACCTCAAATCTAAACTATACAACTGGGGATACTATTTTGTTGATATAGTTACTAGTGAAGGGGAAGTTTCTATCAGAGGTGATATTATTGATATTTGCCCTTTAGGAAGTGAAACAGGATTTCGAGTCAGCATATTTGATGATGAGGTTGAGAGTATCAGAAAATTTGATATTGAAGACCAAAAATCATTTAAAGAAGAGATTGAACAGTTTGCTATCACGCCCGCTTTTTTAGCCTTAAGTCACGAAGACTTTGAAAGTATAAATGAAGAGGTTGAAACCATTGAAACCGATGCATTTATCAAAGATATTCACTCTTTAGGATTTTGGTATTTAAATGATTTAGGTGAATACCTACCTCAAAATTTAACTTCTTATGTTACTTTAGAAGCCTTAGACGAAATAGAAGAAGCCTATATTTTTGATGCCAAACGATTAACTAAAGAGAAGTTTTTAACCCTACCCCAAGTTAAAAAATCACAAAACTATAATACAATAGAACCTGCTAACGTCAAAGAGTTTTTGACCTTTCATGAGGGTAAAAAGTTTACCATTATTTCAAGCAGTGAAGCTAAAGTAAAAGCGTATGACTTAGAACTAACAGATAAAAATATTAACTACTGTTTTGAAAACTATATTATTAATTTAGTTTCTAATGATGAAGTGATTATTTCACTTAATAAAGAGATAAAAAAGAAACGAAAAAAGAAAGTACGATTAGTTTTAGATGAACTTAAACCTGGGGATTTTGTCGTACATGAAACCCATGGTATTGGTCAGTTTCAGAAAATAGAACCTGTGGTTGTCATGGGAGCAAAACGGGATTTTGTGATTATTAAGTACGCAGGTGAAGATAAACTTCTTTTACCTGTTGAAAATATCGATATGATTGACCGCTATGTTGCTGATGGTAGCTCTTATGCAGTGGTTGATAAGCTTGGCAAAGGAAGCTTTGCCAAACTTAAAGAGAAAGTCAAAGATAAACTCTTTGCTATTGCCAGTGATATTATTAAAATGGCAGCGGCTAGGGAACTTGTTAATGGAATAAAAATCAATACCAACAAAGAGCAAGTCAATCAATTTAAACTAAGCGCTGGGTTTGATTACACCAAAGACCAAGATAGAAGTGTCAAAGAGATATTTTCAGATTTAAGCTCAGGTCGTGTGATGGACAGACTGCTTAGTGGAGATGTGGGATTTGGTAAAACAGAAGTTGCTATGAATGCCATGTTAGCCACTATCTTAGATGGTCATCAAGCAATTTTTGTTTGTCCTACGACACTATTAGCCACCCAACACTACCATGGTATCTTTAAACGTTTTGAAACCTATGGTATCAAAATGGCAAAACTTGATGGTAAAACCACCGCCAAAGAGAAAACCCATATTAAAAAAGGGTTAGAAAGTGGTGAAATCCAACTTGTTATTGGTACCCATGCCCTTTTAGGTGTTAAAACGAAAAACTTAGCTTTAGTTATTATTGATGAAGAGCATAAATTTGGTGTGAAACAAAAAGAGAAGTTAAAAGAGTTACGTGAAGATGTACATATTTTTTCTATGAGTGCCACCCCAATTCCGCGAACACTAAATTTAGCCCTATCAAAACTAAAAGGAATGAGTAGTCTACTCACCCCTCCAAGTGAACGATTAGGGGTGCGAACTTATGTTAAAGAGTACAGTGAAAAACTTATCAAAGAGATTGTCTTACGGGAAAAACGACGAGGTGGACAGCTCTTTTATGTGCATAATAATATTGCTTCAATGGAAGCAAAAAAAGCAGATATTGAAGCCATATTACCAAATATCAAAATCGAAATTATACACTCCAAAATTACTCCTGTAAAGTCTGAAAAAATTTTAGAGAGATTCAATGATGGTGAGTTTGATATTTTATTAGCAACCTCAATAGTAGAATCAGGACTGCATTTGCCAAGTGCCAATTCAATCATCATCGATGGGGCAGACCGATTTGGAATTGCTGATTTACACCAACTTCGAGGTCGAGTTGGACGAGGAAGTAAAGAGGGATTCTGTTATTTTGTGGTTGAAGATAAAAAACAAATCACAAGTGATGCTATCAAACGACTTGTTGCCTTGGAGTCAAACTCCTACTTAGGAAGCGGAACAGCCTTAGCTCACCAAGATTTAGAAATTAGAGGTGGGGGAAATATCATTGGAGAAGCCCAAAGTGGGCATATCAAACAAATAGGGTATGGTCTATATCTAAAAATGTTAGAAGATGCACTAGCAAGCTTAAGTGGAGAAACCAAAGAGGAAAAACAAACCGTAGATATCAAACTAGCCATTTCAGCTTACATCAGCAGTGATTACATCGCAGAAGATAGAGTAAGACTAGAACTCTACCGCAGACTTTCAAAATCAACCGACAAACAAGAAGTGTTTGTCATCGAAGAAGAGATGGAAGATAGGTTTGGTAAACCTGATATGCCTACGAGACAATTTATCGATTTAATCATGATAAAAATTTTAGGATTACAAAAAGGGATTAAAACTATTAGTTCGTATGAGATGAATGTTACGTTTGCTGATATGAAAGAGGCGAAGGTTACTGTGAAGAGTCCGAGTAAGGATGATGATGATATTATTGCGACGACGTTGAAGTATTTAAGAGGGAAGTGATTAAATAACACACGCAAGGCTAAAGCCTTGAATCTTATATGATAGATTTTAGAGAATATAGCTACTATATTTTCTAAAGAG
>CAZIES010000053.1:0-16257 GCA_964538295.1 uncultured Arcobacter sp.
ATTGATGGAATTATTAGCTAAATTTTGCCATAATACTATACTAAAAATCATTCAAGGGAAATATATATGAGTACAAATAGTGATACTGTTTTAAAATTAAGTGATGCACTTTCAGAGTTAATTGAAGCTTATGAAAAACTACAAAAAGAGAATGATGAAATAAGAGCAAGAAATGCACAACTAGAAGAAGAATTAACCAATATAAAAAATGAAAAAGCAACCTTAGAAACAAATGTAAATCAACTCAGTGAGTCTAGTGAAAAGCAAGAGACAAATATCAATTCTATGCTTGGAAAAATTGAGTCATTGCTTGGAGTAAAAAATAATCCAAAAAAAGAGTTACGGGATATTGTAATAGAAGAACCAGAAGTTCCAACAAAAGATGAAGCTAAAGAGCTAGAAGAAAATATCTTTAATGTTCCAACACAACATGAAACAACTGCAGTTGAAACTGTCTCTGAACTTGAAACTAATAGACCTGAAATTAATAGTACTCAAAATAATACTATTGAGGAAGAGAATAATAAACTTGATTTAAATCGTATGGCATCTTTGCTTAACGGTTTTAATAAATAATGACAACCCTTTTAAATAAAAACTTAGTTTTCTCTACCTTTGGAGTAAACAATTTTGATGCTTTAGAAGGTGCGATTAATACAATGGCACCTTCTATGGTTGAATATTATCTATCTGATCTCTCATCCAATACTGATGAATTCTATTTAAATAAGCGTAATATTGAAAAAACTATTTCTGTAGGTGATTATTCACTCTATTACGATTATGATGAAAATATATCTTTAGAACTAGACATTGAACTTCTAGAAGAAGTAACAGGTTCTCTTTGGTAATGAAGAAAATCTATATTGCTGGACCTGATGTATTTGAACTTGATTCCATAGAAATAGGGCAAAGGTATAAAAAACTTTGTCAACAATATGGCTTTATTGGTCTGTATCCCTTAGACAATGAAGTTAATTTTAATCAAAAACCAAAAAAAATAGCAAAAGACATTTATAATGCAAATATTAAGTTAATTAAAGAAGCAGACATTGTAATTGCAAACCTTAATAGCTTTAGAGGTAAAGAAGCAGACTCTGGAACTATTTGGGAATGTGGATATGCATTTGCTTTAGGCAAAGAGGTTTACGGTTATATGAACAACACTCAAGAGTATATTAATAGTTTTTCAAAAGAAGAGACAATTACTAATGAAGAACACGGCTTATTAGATTTAAATAATAGAGTCATAGAAAACTTTTCACTTCCAATTAATTTAATGATAGGTTGCAGTACAACTAAAATTTTAGAAGGCAACTTTGAAACAGTATTAAAATTCATTTCTCAAAAATCATAAAGGAAGTAGTGATATAAATACTAATAGAGTTAATTTTGGGTATCTTATCTTAACTGTGAAAATTTATGTTTTCATAAATTAGAATTTAAGGTTTTTTATGCCAATATAACGTAACTATGTACCACTGTATAATACCTAGGAGTAATTAATGCGTTATACAATTGGCATTTGTGAAAACTTGAAAAACAATACTTAGGAATTATGATGAGATATCCAATTGATTTTTTAGACTCATTTGAAAAAAACTTATTATTCTGGATGCAAAACTTCGTTCGACACAAACTTACAACTTTATCAAATAGACAAGTAAAATCACCTACTGAATTTCAACAAATACTTATAAAGCTATCTAAAGATGTTTCAAGTATTGAAGAACTACAATCTTTATGTAAACAAGCAAGACAAATAGGATTAATTGGGATTAATACCTATATTAATCCACTGGTGAAACTTTATGATGGAATGCTTCAGTTAGGCTTCGCATCAATGAAAGAAATTGATGAAGAGTTTATAATAGACTTTTTAGCAGTACACACCTCTACTCTATCGGATGCAACTAAAAAGAACTATAGAATGTCAATTTTAGCTTTATTTAAATATATAGACAAACAAAACCAAGATGACAATGATAATTCATTTGTATATGGATTTGAATTAAAAAACTGGGCAGGACTAGGAGGCTCAAAAGGTAATAAACTACCAACACATATGGGAGATGATGAAATTAAACGTTTTTTAGATGCCATTGAAACCACAGAATTTAAATCCTACGCACAAGCAAAAAACCGTCTTTTACTCAAAGTTATTCTATATACAGGTATGCGGGTTTCTGAAGCACTTAGCATCAAACAAAAGGATATGCATCTAGAAAATGGCTATTTTGTTTTCTTAGTTACGGGAAAAGGAAATAAACAACGAATTGCTATGATAAAAGAACACTATATTAAAAAAGACTTACAAGAATGGGAAGAGTTTAGACCTAACACCACCCTACTTTTCTGCTCTCGTACGGGAAAGGAACTCTCACAACCATACGTCTCTTATATCATGGATAAAATTCTTTTAAATGCAGGAATAAGAAAAGAAAAAAATGGTGCACATATGCTTAGACACACCTTTGCAACACGTTTGTATCAGAAAAATAGAGATTTAATACTTGTACAAGAGGCGTTAGGACATGCAGATTTAAACACTTCTCGTATTTATACCCACTTTGATAAACAGCGACTTAAAGCGGCAACATCGGTTATGGACGATATATAGAAAATGTAATAAAGAGTTATATTTTGGTTAGAATCAAGGAAAAGGTGAAAAATAAAAAGTGAAGCTTACTAAAAAGTAAGTAAGCTTTTTATTTTTTGAATTTGACGTAGAGTGTAGCCAAAAGATGACTCTTTATTTACGTTTTCCTGAGGAAAATTCAATTATATACTGTGCGATATCGTCTAAATGCACAATATCTTTCACTGCACCCGCTTGTATTGCCTTTGCAGGCATTCCAAAAACCACACAACTCTCCTCATTTTGGGCAATTGTATAAGCCTTATTGTCGTGTATCTCTTTCATAGCAATACTTCCATCATCTCCCATACCAGTCATCATAACAGCCATAGCACCACCACCACAACTGTTATTAACAGACCGAAAAAGAACATCAACACTAGGTTTATGCTGGCTTACTTTTACTGCATCTAAAAGTTTAGTTTTATAACCTTTTGAACCATATTTTTCAATGATTAAATGCATATTACCAGGAGCTAAATAAGCATGTCCACGCTCAAGTTCCATACCATCTTTTGCTTCACACACTTCAACAGCTGATGCATCATTAAGCCTATGTGCAAAAGAGTTAGAAAATCCATAGGGAATATGTTGTGTTATCACAATTGGAGGTAAATTAGCTGGAAGTTTTTTAAAAACTTTTAATAAAGACTCTACTCCCCCGGTTGAAGAACCTATAGCTATAATCTTACTACCAGGAAAAGTAGCAGGATGTGATTTTATCACTTCATCTGGATGAACTTTATAACTAATATTACTAGTTTGGGATTTTTTAATTTGTTTAAGAGGTTTTGGCTTCTTTAGGGTATATCTTTTTAAAAGGAATGTTAAATTTAAAAGAGTATCTTTAATACGTGCATGAAAACTATCCATAGTTTCACCAGCTTTAATTTTCTCAATAAATCCAACAGCACCATCATCAAAAATGTCATTTCCTCGAACACTCTCTCCAGAAACAACAACTGCAGGCATTGGATGTAAGCGCATTAAATTTCGTAAAAAAGTAACTCCATCCATTTTAGGCATATTTATATCAATTGTTACTAAATCTGGTTCATACTGCTTGATTTTTTCTCGTGCATCATATGCATCAACAGCTGTTCCAATAACTTCAAATTCATCAATAAAATTTATCATATCTTTTAAAATACGCCGCATAGAAGCAGAATCATCAATAATAAGTACTGTATAGTGATTATGATGCATCATTAACTCTTTTTAAAATAATTCAATATCCATCTCTGGCTCAGGAGCTTTATCTTCTGCACCAAATAAGTCAACTCCACCAACGTACTCTTTAATAACTGGTTCTTTTGTAATCTCTGTCTGTAATGCTCTCTCTTCACTAACAATTTTAGCATCTGTATCACTTTTCTCAGTTACTTTAATAAAAGTTTCAAAATCATCTGCTAATAAAATAAGTCGACCATGCTCACCACGAGTATGTTCACTAATAAGTTTAAACCCTTCTGACCTACAAAAATCCTTAGCAAATTCAACATTTCTATGTCCAATTGAGTTTGCCAAAGAGATATTAAGTTGCATAATATCAGCACCACCAGATATTTTTGCAACCATATTTTGTTTACTACACCCTAGTTTATACATTTCATTAAGCATTGCCTCAACAGAGTAAAGTCCATATTTCATATCTTCATTGGAGTTTGTTGTTGTTGGAAGAAGAAAATGATTCATCCCTTTGACTTTAGCTACTCTATCATAGAACATAATTGCTACACAAGAACCTAAAAGTGTTTTAAAAGCAATTGATACAGAATCATTACCCACTGCAAACTCACCACCAATAACAGTATGTGCATTATATCCTTTGATTTTCTGAGTAAATCGTGCACTTGATGCTTTTTCTATACTACCATCTTTATGCCCTATAACTATCAATGTATTTCCTTAGTTTTTATAAAAATATTCTGTCCCACTCTTCTTACATAATCAATTAAACTATGTGGTGATTCAGAGTGTCCTATATAAAGTGTTCCACCCATTTTTAAGTGTCTAAAAAGTTTTTTTAATATTGCATCTTGATCTTCTACAGAAAAATATATTAACACATTTCTACAAAAAATAACATCAAATTGCTCCATTGAAAAAGGATATGAACTATCATTTAAATTCATCACTTGAAAACTCACCATTTTCTGAAGTTCAGGTTTCACTTTTATTAAAACCTCTTCAATAGCTAAACTCTTCTTAACACGTCGTTTAAAATACTTTTTTGGATCAATCCAATCAGGAAACTCTTTTGAAGATTTAGCATAACGATAAACACCATTAGCCGCATATTGCAAAACATTAGTATCAATATCGGTTGCAATAATTGACGAACGAATTTTCTTACCTAAAATTGCTTCTGTTTCAAAAACAGTCATTGCCATAGAGTAAGGTTCTTCTCCTGTTGATGATGCCGAACAGTACATTTTAATCTCTTGTCCAGAGTTTGCAAACTCTGGCAATACCCTATCTCGTAAATCAGTAAAATGAAAATCTTCTCTAAAAAAGTGCGTCTTATTGGTTGTAAAAGAGTTAATAAACTCTGTGGTATGTCTACCATCAGCAATTGCATCAAGTAATGCATTAATATCCCCAGAAAAGCTTGTATCCCTCTTTAATTTATGTAACCTATTGGCTATCATAATATCTTTATTCTCTGCAAGAGTAATTCCTGTCAAAGAATAAAGTATTGTTTTTACCTTTTCGTGTAAATGTTGTGTTTCATTCATTAAGAAGCGTGTTTTGACTCCATTTGGTTCTTTTCAATCTTAATTTGTGCATTAATAATACCTAATACATCTAAAATTAATCCGATACTTCCATCCCCTCTAACTGTTGCAGCCCCTATTCCTTCAACAGCTCTAAAGTTTTTATCTAAAGGTTTTACAACAACCTGATGTTGATTTAAGAACTCATCAATAGATAGTGCAACTTTTTGATTTCCTGATTTAACTACAATTAACATTCCATCTTCAAGCTTTTCAAATGTTGGTTTTTCTCCAAAAAGTTGATGTAATCTTACAACTGGAATAAACTCTTCTCTTAACATTAGTAAATCTTGTGTCCCATCACCAATTTTCTTAATCATATCAGATGTTGGTTGTAGTGACTCTACAATTGAACTTAAAGGTAAAATATATTTTTTATCTCCAACTGCAATATCAAGACCATCAAGAATTGCTAAGGTAAGTGGAAGCATAATTGTAATAGTAGTACCAATACCTAGACCTGTGTCAAGTTTAATTGCACCTCCAAGTTTTTGGATATTTGTCTTTACAACGTCCATTCCAACACCACGACCAGATATCTCTGAAATTTGGTCTGCTGTTGAAAGCCCTGCTCCAAATACTAACATCGCTTTATCATTTTCAGACATCGATGCCATTTGATTCTCATCAATTTGACCATTTTCAAAGGCTTTTTGGGCTACTTTATCACCATTAATTCCTCGTCCATCATCCTCAATAGTAATAATCATTTGACCATTTGCTTGCTCTGCTGCAATCGTAATTGCTCCTGTATCTTCTTTTCCAGCAGCAACTCTCTCTTCTGGCGTTTCTAAACCATGATCTAAAGAGTTTCTAATGATATGCATTAAAGGATCTGTTAATCCTTCAATCATTGCTTTATCAATTTCAACATTATCCCCATAATGTTTAAATTCAACTTTTTTTCCAAGTTTTTTAGAGATGTCTCGAACAACTTTAGGAAATTTCGAATAAATTGATTCCATTGGTACCATTCGAATACTCATAATAGAGTCTTGCATATCTCGAATATGTCGCTCTAAAAGTTCTAATCTTTCTAATACAGAGTTTCGTGTTTTTGTCTCTTCTATTGAAGAAGAAAACTGGGTTAACATTGCATTAGTAATAACAAGATCTCCAACATTATTCATTAAAACATCAATTTTATCAAGATTTACACGAATATTGTTGCTTGATGATGCTTTTTTTGTTGGTGCCTCTTTAGGAGGGCGTGCTTTTTTAGCTGTTCCCGTTGGTGCTGCAGCTGCAGGAGCTGTAGTAGTTGGTTCTTCTACTTTTGGTGCTGGTGTTTCAACAGTAGCAACCTCTTTTGATGGTTCTTCAACAACAATATCATTTGTTTCTAAAACAGCATCAGGTTTTACTGGTTCAACATCATCAAAGAAACCAAAGTTCTCTTCTTCATCTACTTCTTTAATTTCAACTTCTGGTGCATTTTTAGATGCCTCTTCTAAATCATCACTGAAGAATCCATATTGATTACTTGAAGTATCATTAGCATCATCATCAGCAAAGAATCCATATGAGCTTGACTTTACTTGATTATCTAGTCCATCATCATAAAAACCAATATCTTTTTTAGGTTCTTGTACTGGAGCTTCTACAACAGGCTCAGTTGCAGCAGGTTGAGCATGAACAACAGTTTCTCCATTACTATATGCACGAATATCTTTTAAAAGATCCGTTGTCATCTCAGTAAATACTTCTTGAGTTAACTCTTCGGCTACTTCTAAGTCTAAAAGTTCTTTCATTACATCTAAACCATCAATTAAAGTTCCAGCCATCTCTGGAATAAACTCAATTTCATGGTTTCTAAGTTTATCCATCATGTTTTCAACATCATGAGTAAACTCAGCAAACAGCTTTAGTTCTACAGAAGCACCACTTCCTTTTAATGTATGAACATCACGGAATAACTGTCCCATTTCATCATCTGTTAACGTACCATTATTTTCAGCTTCTAATAATACATTATCAGCTGACTCAAAAAGCTCTTCAGCCTCTTCTACGAACATCTCTCTATATTTAGATATATCAAAAGACATGACTTATCCTTTATTATCTGCTTAATACAATATTTACAGCTTTAAGTAATTGATCTGGAACAAATGGTTTTACAATCCATCCCGTTGCACCTGCTTCTTTACCCTTAGCTTTCATTTCATCGCTTCGTTCAGTAGTTAATACTAAAATTGGTTTTGATGCATACTCTGGGAGTTTTCTCAACTCTTTAATTAACGTCAAACCATCCATATTTGGCATATTAACATCTGTAATAATTAAATCAAATGAAGCTGCTTTTGCTTTATTTAAGCCATCAACTCCATCTACACCTTCTGTAACATCATTATACCCACCCTCGTTAAGTGCATAATTTAACATATCTCTTAACATTGTAGAATCATCAACTATTAAAAGTTTCGCCATGAAAACTCCTTAAATTTTCAAAAAATAATAATTTATTTACTATATTAACCAAAGAACTATTAATTTAGTATAAAAAAATAACTATAAAGTTGTACTTGCAAGTTCAATTCTATCTTTTTTTACTTTTAGTACTTTAATTTCTACCTCTTGCCCTACATTTAGGACATCACTTACATTTTTTACTCGCTCTTTTGAAATCTTGGAAATGTGTAGTAAGCCTTCACCACCTTTTGGTAAAACAATAAAAGCTCCAAAATCAGCAATTCTCTCTACCTTTCCAACTAAAACTTCATCAATTTTATAAAGCTTTTCAAAATCTATATGCTGTTTTCTATTATCTCTTCTTGCGGGAGCATTATTAGAGATTGACTTAATATGTTCACACGCATCTAGGACACTTTGTTTACACTCACCACTCACTTTTACATTACCACTATCTCTATCTAAATCAATTGAGACTGAGAATTTTTCAATAATCTCTTTAATAGTTGCCCCTGCTTTTCCAATAACAACCATAATTTTACTTGGATCTATTGCAAACTGTTCAATTAAAGGTAATGCTTCACTTGGAACAATTTGCTCAGAAGCCTCTTCCATAATTCCAAGGATATGTTCTCTTCCCTCTTTTGCTTGAAGAAGTGCCTCTTTTAACACGGATAACTCTATTCCACCAAGTTTAATATCCATTTGAAGAGCAGTAATCCCATCTTTTGTACCTGCAACTTTAAAGTCCATATCTCCATCATGATCTTCTAGTCCCATTATATCTGTAAGAACTGAATACTCATCACCTTCAACTACCATACCCATGGCAACTCCAGCAACAAGGTTTGATACAGGAATTCCCGCAGCCTTAAGGGCTAATGAACCACCACAAACAGTCGCCATTGATGAAGAACCGTTAGACTCTAAAATCTCTGATACTAATCGAATAGTCTCTGTAAAATCAGAATCAATCGTTGCTTCTAATGCCTTCTTTGCTAAATTACCATGTCCTAGTTCACGTCGTCCAACACTAAACATTGGTTTTGCTTCACCGACTGAAAAACCTGGGAAATTATAGTGAACCATGAAGTTTTCAGTTGATGTTGATTTTTCAGTTAGAATTTCATACATCTGTCCATCTTTTGCACTAGCAAGTGTTCCTACAACAAGTGCTTGAGTTTCCCCCCTTGTAAATAGACACGAAGAGTGCGCTGATGGTAAAATATTTGTTTCAATATCAATAGGACGAACATCTTTAAGCCCTCTCCCATCAGCCCTTACCTTATCATTAACAATCATCGCTCTTACTAATTCTCTTTTTACAATAGAAACTGCATCATAAACTGTTGAGAACTCTATTCCATTTTCAGTACAATAAGCATTCTTACTAATTGCTTTTGCCACATCTTTTAATTCAGTTGCTCGTTCACTCTTAGCTAATTTTTTGATTGCACTTTTAATATCTTCACTAAAGTTTTCTCTTACATAATTAATAACTGACTCTTCAATTGTAAATTCTACTAACTCAATATTTGCTTCTTCTTTACAAACAGCTTCAAATCCTGTTTCATAGGTTGTATTAGCATCATTAAGAGCAGTTTGAGCCACACCAATAGCCTCAACTAATTCATCTTCACCCATTTCGTTTGATTTATGCACTTTTGTAAAAGCTTCAATATCAACTTCAACCATATCTTCACTTGAAATTGATTTCATTTCAATCATTAATAGTTCTTCTTTTGTACCGGCAACATATAAATCAAGTGTTGATTCTCGCATTTGTGTAGATGTAGGATTAACTAAATACTTACCATTAATTCGCCCAATTCTAACACCTGCTACTGATTTTTTTACAGGGATATTGGAAGTATACAGTGCCGCACTTGCTGCATTTAAAGCTAAAGCTTGAATATCAACTTCAGCATCTGCACTTAAAACTATAACTGTAATTGTGGTTGGATAAACGTAGCCTTTAGGAAAAAGTGGTCGTAAACTTCTATCAATAACACGTGCAGTTAATGTTTCAAACTCACTTGGCTTTGCTTCACGCTTAAAAAACCCTCCTGGTACTTTTGCGGCGGCATAAGTTTTTTCGAGGTACTGTACAGTTAAAGGAGTAAAATCTTCTTCAACAGGATTGTCAAACTCACTTACAACTGTTGCTAAAACAACGGCTTTTCCTAATTTTGCTAAAACAGAGCCATTTGCTTGTTTTGCAACTTTGTTAAACTCAAAGATTTCCTGTTTTCCATTTAATTCAAATTCACATACTGTTGACATATATTTTATCCTTTATCCTTTATATTTTTTATCTGTTCAAATGTTATCTCTTCTAATGTTTCATAATAATAATCTATCGCAATAAAATGGTCTAATTTTTTTGCATAATATAAATCATCAGCAATAGATTCAATAATTTGTATACTCGCTTCTGGTATTATAGGTGTTGCAACAGATACAGACTTGGCACCCATATTAATAGCTGTTTTAATACAAGCCATCATGGTTAAACCTGTATTTAACCCCTCATCGACAATCAAAATATTTTTATTTTGTAAATCTTGAATTTTATAACCAGCTCTGAACTTATTAATCTTTTTCAAAACTAAGTCATCATAAACATATTTAGACTTTGAAAAAATAAAATCAAGACTAATACCGAATGATTTGACTAACTCTTCGTGAATAACAACCTCTTCACTCTCGGTTACAATAGCCACTTCACACTCTTCATTATTTGGAGCAACTATTTTTTCAGTAAACATAATTTTATATTGAGCATTAAGCTTTTGAGCTAACATTTTTGCTATGATATACCCACCATAAGAGGCTCCAACAACAATCCAATCCTCAAGTTTCATTTGTCCAATAGGAAGTACCTCTGATAGTTTTTCAGCAGCATCTTCTCTGTTTTTAAAATAAATTTTACTCTCTTTATTCATTACTGACTCGAATCATTAATCTTATATTTTTGATTAATTTGTCCAAGAGGTTTTAATACTAACTCTAAATAAATAATATCTTGTTTAATGGCATTAGTTGTAGTTGAAGAAGATGGGGTAATCTCTTTTTCCAACTTAAGATTTAAATTCCAACATTTATCATCAATAATAAAGGTGAACCCTTGTTTACTTCGAATCTCTTTCTCTAAATTGTAATTTTCATAATATTTAAATTGATAATCCCTTAAAAACTTCACCCCTGCATCAATAGTATAAGACTCTAAATCAGATTTTCCAGAATTTGGTGTATCTTTTGACATATAATAACTAAGTTTTAAAAAATAATCTAAATAATCCAAAGTAAACGAGGTTGAATTTTCAATAAGCTCATCATCAATATGATTATATAAAAGACGATTAGACACCTTCCCTAATAGATAATTAAGAGTAATTTCATTCTCTAAATTACCAAGGTCAGCATTATTAAAATCATCATAAATAATTGCTTGACTAATTTTATGATTGATTATCTGTTTTAAATCTTCTAAGCTATATAAAGAGTGATTTAATGCAAAAGAGAGCGTCTTTGTTGTTTTAGAAATAGGGAAAGGATTGAGTTCACTATTACTGTTAGTGACAGGATATATGTCACCATCACTTTTAATTACATTAGGAATAGTAAAAATAGAAGATAAATTCATCGTATGTAAACCAAAATCATACTCTTTTAAAAGATCTGTATCTAAAGAGATAATATGACGATTCTCTAAAAATGTTGCATCATTATAAGCTGTTGTTTTATTAGTATAGTTTTGCTTAATTACGGTTAGTTCTTCTTTTAACGTTAACGTTAAATAATCATTAAGTAATGGAAAACTATAAGAGATTGGAACAACTAATTCGTATCTATCCGCATTTATATTTTCTTCACGATAATAGTTCGTATATTTAAAGTCTGTAGAGTAAAGAAGCTTATCCCAAAAAAGTGATTTAGAAAAAGAATGTCCTTGAAGTTGTGGTAATTCTTGTAAAGTTGTTTTGTTTGAATCTAAGGTGGTATCTAAATAATATCTAAAATAGGTTCCAAAATAGTACTCTGGTGTTTCATAATAGTAATTAATTTTTGATTCCAACTTTTTTTCACTTGAGTTTTTATTCCCAATTTCAGCATTCTTATACTCAATATCATTCATCCAGTTAAGGGATAAGAGTAGTTCATCATCATGATTACCTGAGGAAAAGAGTTTGTCTCGTTCATAATCAATACTCCAACCATAATGTTTATCATTTTTTAAAGAGTTTCTCGTAACGTAACTCTGTTTTTCTTTAAAAAAACCACTTTTAATTTTTAACATTGAGTTATCAGAATCTGCTAATCGATAATAAGCATACATACCAAAACCACGTTGGATTTTTATTTGAGGAACAAGTTCTATATCATAATTGTGTTGTGGTGCAATAAAGATTGGCTGTGCAAATAACACCCCTTCACTACTTGAATATCCTACCGTTGCAGGTAAAAGTCCTGTTCGTCTTGTTTTATCTGTAGAAAAACCAAAATATGGTGTATAAAAAAGTGGCACATCTTTTATATAAAGTCGTGTATTATAGGTATTGATCCACTTCTCTTTTTTATCATAATCTCCACTTGTAAATCGTATTGTCCAAGCAGGATCAATACAATCGCAACTAGAAAGAATAGAGTTAGTTAAGGCAAGAACATCCCCCTCACTACTAGAATCTTTAGAGTTAATCCAAACATTTGATTTAACATCTAAAAGCATCACTGGGTTTTGAATAGTTTGATCTTTATTGACATCAAGAAAGGCGTAATTACTTTGTGCTTGAACCTTATTCTCTTGTAAAATTACAACTTCATCAAAAAGTTCAAAAGTTCCATTGGTTTTATCATAGATTGCTTTTTGTGCTAAGATATAGTAAGAAGGTGAGAAAATAACTACATTATCTTTTGCAATTAAAATGTTATCTTTTGTATCAACACTATTTGCTAAAATCTGAAACTTCTCATTTTCAACAGAGGCTGCATGTACTAAACCTATTGACAAAGCAATACTAAATAAAATCTTTTTAACCATTATTAACAACTAACGTCCTACCCATTTTATCATGAAATGTTTGTTTTCCATCATTAAAAAATGCAAAAACAAAACCAATATAAAAAAACATCTCACTTAAAATTCTTGCCATTGATCGTAATATTGCAGACATAAGTGTTACCCTACCAAAATTATTATAATCAATCACACGTATTTTAGCAACAATCTTCCCCACTGTTGCACCATAATACCAAACAAAAAATGTTTGATATAAAAACTTCAAAAACAATACTTGCCATAAAAATTGATTCATTATAACTAAAAGTACTTGCAAGTCCCCACTACTTGCACTAATATTTTCCCAAAATATCGCTAAAATAATTAAAGTGATTAATATATCATCAATAACAAATGCAATAAGGCGAGAAGAAACCGGTGCTAACTCTAAATTATTACTATCCATAGGATTACTATTCAATACCCTATTTCAATGCTTGATAAGCGATATCAGTTCGACACTTTTTACCAGCAAAATGAACTTGTCCGCAAAGCTGATATGCTCTATCTCGTGCTTGTTTAATTGTGTCTCCAAAACCAACACAAAGTAATACTCGTCCACCTGTTGCAAACAAAGTATCTTCTTCTTTTGTTACTCCAGCATACGAAATATGTGAATTTGCAGCTAACTCTTCATCCACAATTTCATCAACAATAATTTCTGCAGGTTCACTTGAACTATATGGATAGTTTGCACTCGCCATTACAACTGCCACTCCAAATTCATCTTTAATTTTAATATCAAGTTTATCTAACTGTTTTGTAGCACCTTTATAAAAAAGCTCTGAAACTGGTGTTTCTAATAATGGCATTAAGATTTCACATTCAGGATCACCAAATCGTACATTATACTCTAAAATAATTGGTTCTCCATTTACAACCATTACTCCAATAAAAAGCACACCTTCAAAAGGAGCCCCTTCTTGTTTCATTCCTTCTAACGTTGGTTTAATTACTCTCTCTTCAACTTTTTTATAAATCTCATCATTGACTAAAGGTGTTGGAGCATACGCACCCATTCCTCCAGTGTTTGGTCCTGTATCACCATCACCTACTCGCTTATGGTCTTGAGCTGCAGGTAATACTTTATAATTTTCACCATCACAAATTGCAAAAATTGATAATTCATAACCATCTAAATACTCTTCAACAACAACAGAAGTTCCTGCATCACCAAAAGATGCACCACTCAGCATATCTGAAGCTGCTTGTTTTGCTTCATCTTTGCTTTGAGCAATGATTACCCCTTTACCTGCACATAAACCATCTGCTTTTACAACAATTGGTTCCGTCATAGTATCAATAAAATCGTGGGCTTCTTTTTCATTACTTGTTTCAATAAATGCTGCTGTTGGTATGTTATATTTCTTTAAAATATTTTTCATATAAACTTTTGAACCCTCTAACTGCGCTGCAGCCTTACTTGGTCCAAAAACGGTTAATCCATTCTCTTTAAAAATATCAACAACACCATCTACTAATGGAGCTTCTGGTCCTACAATAGTTAAATCAATACTATTCTCTTTTGCCCATGTTGCTAACTCATTATAATCTTTAATATTTATATTTGTACCCAAATTATCAGTTGCACCATTTCCTGGCATAAAAAATAGTTCATGTTCTTTTTCGTTAAAAATGCTTAATCCAATAGAGTACTCTCTACCACCACTTCCAAGTATTAAAATATTCACGTTGATTTCCCTTAAAAAATGTAGTTCATCCAAGTAGCCGTTAACCATCAAATGGCCCACAAAAGCCAATCACTAGCACGTAAGAACTACACTTTAGGAGCAGAAATACTAAAAGCAAACGCTACACACCGCATGGTTACAATTACCTGCCAAAAAATAGTATCGGACCCTCAACAATGGAAATCCCGCACTACTTAGATATATCTTATTTTATCGAAGAAAATATGAATAAAAGATTAATCTCTTTGAAGAGTTTTGGCAAGTTCAATGCAGGCATCAATACTTTGATTTTTTGAAGTGACAAAATCAATATTTTCAGGAAGATATTTAGCCGTTGTTTTTCCAATAACAACAGCTTTGTAGGTATCATCCCAGTTAAATCTTTTAAAAAAACATTCAACAGTTGAAGGAGAAGAAAAAATAATAATTGAATTGGGTTTTGGTTTTTCAAAATACTTTTCACTACAAGCAGTTTTATAGGTAACTAAAGACTCAATATCAACTGAATTATCTTGTAAAATTTCAACTAAAGAAGAGACCGTTTTTTGTGCACAAATATAAAGACACCGTTTACTAGTTAATATAGGTATTAGTTCTTTTGCAAAACTATTCCCATGAGAACTTTTACCAATAAAAGCTATTTTTCCTGCATACGCTTCAACAGCAGTTGCTGTTTTAGGAGCAATACAATAAGAGGGAATATTTTTCCACTCCTGATTAAAAGAATCTATAGAGTAAATGGCATTTTTTGAGGTAAAAATCAAAGCATCATACTGTGTTAAATCTATAGAAGAAGGGATATACTCTATCTTTAAGAGAGGTAAATTAATCACCTTATCATATTTTAAATCACTTAACAAAACAATATTATTCAAAATTCAACTCCCTTTTTTGAAAACAATTAATAGCTAAATCTATATTTTTAAAGACATTGATATTTTTAAAGACACTATTTTGATCAATTTTAAATAATGCTCTTCTATCCCGCTCTTTTAACACTAAACTCACCCCAATATTTTTTTCTTGAAGATGCACTACTGCCTCTTCTAAGATAAACATAGCAGAAACATCCATAAAAGGAATATTTGTACAATCTATAATAATATTTTTAGAGTTATGCACTACTTTCGCAATTTTTTTCTCTAAAATTAACGCACTACCAAAGAAAAAAGCACCATCAATTTTAAGAACCTTAATATCATCATTATCAACTTCAATATCAAATAAAGAACGTTTTCGTCTCGTTTTTATTGTAGTTTGACGTGAAATTTTATAAATTGCAGAGATAGAAGCAAAAGTAATACCAGCCCCTACCGCCATAATTAAATCAACAAAAACAGTTAATAAAAATACGGTAACCATAATGAGTAAATCATTACGTGGCACTTTTTTAACTATTCTTAAAAACTTATAATCTAAAATATCAACACCAACTTTAATTAAAACCCCAGAAAGCACTGCTAATGGTATTTGTGCAGCATAGGGAGCTAAAAAAAGTATCGTTACTAAAAGCATAACTGAGTGTGTCATGCCTGAAAGTTTAGTATGCCCTCCACTTTTAATATTTACTACGGTTCTCATAGTTGCACCTGCTCCTGGAATTGCACCAACAAAAGAACATAAAGCATTACCTATTCCTTGACCAATTAACTCTTGATTAGGTTTGTGTTTTGTTTTTGTCAT
>CAZIES010000054.1:0-16151 GCA_964538295.1 uncultured Arcobacter sp.
AATTTATTGACAAACATCAATTTATTTTCTTCATTTTTCTATTAAAATTCTACATAGTTCAGTATATGGAGGAATAAAAAATATGGAAGCACATTTGATTATCAGACCGGAGATTCCGCTAGAGAACTTCTTCCCTATATTTTTATCATCCGCATTGGTAATTATACTAGGGCTAGGTTACATCGGTATTTATACCCTTGTAAGAATTGGCAAACTACAAAAACCGCTTATGCCGTTTGCATATCTGTTTTGGGTTGCTCAAACGTATTGTCTATACTATCTGGGAGTACTAATAAAAAGTGAACCATTTACACAGTGGGTGTTATTTGGTGCGATGGTAGGTTTCTTACTTATCCCACACTTTGTTTACTTTTTAATGGTAAAAACCCACGAAGCTGTAGAACATTAAAAAAGGAGGAGTATAGTGGCTAACAAAGAAGTCAATGTATGGGGAAGTAGTCGATTCTGGCAACGTTCTGCTGGCTGGGTAACTGGTTTCAGTGCAATGTTATTGTTATGGTTAACTTTTGACACAGTCCCACAAATTACAATGGGTACTGATGCTGATATCCAAAATGGTATCACAAAAAGAGTTCCAGGACCAACAGTAATTAACTATGAAATCACTTATGAAATGAGTGAAAAAAGAGGTCATGAGGTGCCATATATTGGTGGTAATGATGGTAAAGGAAACAGTTTATTTACTAAAAAAGAGAAGTTTTTTGGTAGAGATGACTGGTCAGAAGAAGAAGCAGCTGAGCTTTTACACTTAGGTAAATTAGGTTCACAAGCTAAGAACTGTATGGATTGTCATACATTACTTGGAAATGGAGCATACTACGCACCAGATTTAACTAAAGCTTGGTTAGATCCAATGTGGGGACCAGAAGGTCCATATATGGGAATGACAGGAAAGTCTACTAAAGAAGAAGCAATGGCTGAATTCTTAGTAAACCCTTCTCAATATCCTACACATGCTAGAATGATGCCAAATCTTGGTATTACTGAAAAAGAGGCAATTGGATTAGTTGCATTCTTAAAACATATGTCTTCAATTGATACAAATGGTTTCCCAAGAAACTTTGGGAAAATTAAAGGAGCTGTAAATGGCAAGTAATTTAAAATTTGAATCTCAAAAACTTGGGACTTGGTATTTTACTGTAGCAGCAATTTTATTTGGTGCTCAGCTTTTATTTGGTCTTATTGCAGCAACTCAGTTTGTTGTTCCAGGTTTCCTTTTTGAAACATTAGACTTTTCAATTGCAAGAATGGTACACATTAATGCACTTGTTGTATGGTTATTATATGCAATGATTGGTTCTGTTTACTACATCTTACCAGAAGAGACAGGAATTGAGACTGTTGGTATTGGAATTGGTAAATTATTATTTGCTATTCTTACATTAGCTGTTGCAGTTGTTGTTGTTGTATATATCTTTATCCAAGTTGGACCTGCTGATGAATCTACTATCTGGTTAATTACTGAAGGTAGAGAGTACATTGAAGCTCCAAGATGGGCTGATATTGGTATTGTTGTTGTTGTTCTTGGATTCTTAGCTAACGTTTATTTAACAGCAATTAAGGGTGAAAGAACTGGAATCGTAACTGTTTTAATGGCAGACTTATTAGCACTTGCTGGTTTATACCTTGCTGGTATGTTCTTTACAGATAATATCTCTATGGATCAATACTGGTGGTGGTGGGTAATCCACTTATGGGTTGAAGCTACGTGGGAAGTATTTGTTGCTTGTTTAGCTGGTTATGGTTTAATTAAAACAATTGGTGCGGATAGACAAATCGTTGAAATGTGGTTATGGATTGAAGTAGCTATGTTATTCGGTTCTGGTATTCTTGGTATTGGACACCACTACTTCTGGATCGGTACTCCTGAGTACTGGTGGGAAATTGGTGCACTGTTCTCTGCATTAGAGCCTGTTCCACTAATTGGTATGTTTGTACACGTATTATATGACTGGGGTAAAGAGTCTGGTCATGCAGCTGCAAAAGGTACAAAACACACTATTTCAAACACTCCAGCATTCAGTTGGTTTGTTGTAAATACATTTGGTAACTTCATTGGTGCAGGAATCTGGGGATTCATGCATACGTTACCTCAAATCAACCTTTATACACACGGTACACAATGGCCTGCAGCGCACGGTCACTTAGCATTCTACGGTGCATACGCTACGATTCTTATTGGTATGTTCTACATGGGTGTTCAAGGTGCTAATGGTATTAAAGAGTTAAGAGCTACATTTGCATCTAAAATGGCTATTTCACTAATCTCTATTGGTGTTATGGGTATGACTATTGCATTAACTGTTTCTGCATATGTTCAAACTATGGTAGAAAGAGCGCAATGGGGTGCTACATGGGAAGGTTTCTTCGCTGCGCAAGAGTCTGTATGGTTCATGCAAGGTATGGAGTGGAGACTTGTTATGGGTGTAGTTACATTTGTTGGTTTTATCTACTTAGTAAAAGATTTATTAAGTACTGCTAAAAACCCTAAACACGTAAGATAAGGAGAAGGAAATGATTGAAGCATTCACAGATGTCGTTCCAAGTTTTTTTGGAACGTTAAATCAAGGTCCTATGACTTTAACACTTTTTCTTCACACAGTAATTGTATTACCAATGTTCTGGATCTATGCTCAAGAAAAAAAGAGACTAGAAGAAGAAAATTAAGAAGAGAATATAGGTTGAGTTCAGCTCACCTATGTTAGTATTTAACCGTGCCAGCGTGATAGTAAAATATTGTTCTGGCACAAAAATAAATTTTATATAAGGGGAAAATATGAAATTAACTAAATTGATTAGTTTAGCGGCTATCGCTTGTGTTGGTCTTGTAGGGACTGCTAGTGCTGGTGACATCAAATTATCGAAAGCTGAGATGGAAAAAGCAACTCAAGTTTACTTCGATAGATGTGCTGGTTGTCACGGTATGTTAAGAAAAGGTGCATTAGGACCAAGCTTAGTAGCTAAGAAATCTAAATCAATGGGTACTGATACTTTAAAGTACATCATTAACAATGGTACTCCAGGTGGTATGCCAGGTTGGGGTAAAACAGGTGAGATGACTCCTGCAGAAACTGAGCTTATGGCTAAGTATCTTCAAGTTAAAGCACCACTTCCACCAGAGAAGTCTATGGCAGACATGAAGAAGTCACATAAAGTACTTATTCCTGTTAAAGATCGACCAACAGCTCCTGAAGCTAAAAACTGGAAAGATTACTTTGCAGTTATCTTAAGAGACGTAGGTCAAATTGCTATCGTTGATGGTGTTACTAAAAAAGTAGTTTCTGTTGTTCCATCTGGTTTTGCTACACACATTACTAGAACAGGTGCATCTGGAAGATACATGTATGTAATTGGTAGAGATGGTAAAGCATCTATGATTGACTTATGGATGAAAGTTCCTAAAAACGTTGCTGAAATTAGAGCTTGTAACGATGCAAGAGCAATCGATACATCTAAGCACCATGATTTCAAAGACAAATATGCGATCGTTGGTTGTTACTGGCCTCCATCAATTGTTACTTTAGAAGCTGACACATTAGAGCCATTAAAAATTGTTTCAACTGCAAGTTATACTTATGATACAAACGAGTACACAAGAGAAGCTAGAGTTGCTGCGATTATTGCATCACATGATAGACCAGAGTGGGTTGTTAATATTAAAGAGACAGGTCAAGTATGGTTATACGACTACTCAAATGTTAAAAATCCTAAGATTACTATGGTTGACGCTGAGAGATACTTACACGATGGTGGATGGGATTTATCTAAGAGATATTTCATGACTGCTGCAAATGCAAGAAACATCATTTCTGTAATTGATACTAAAGAGGGTAAATTAGTTGCTAATATTCCTTCTCAAGGTACTAAGCCTCACCCAGGTAGAGGTGTAAACGTTGATTCTGAAGAATTCGGACCAGTATGGGGAACAGGACACATTGGATCTAATGATATCGTATTCATTGGTACAGACCCTGATAACCACCCAAAAAATGCTTGGAAAGTTGTTAAGAAAATTAACTTACCAGGAAAAGGTGGAGGAAACCTATTTATTAAAGGTCACCCAAATTCACCATATATCTTTGCTGATAGACCAGTTAACCCAGACAGAAAGTTACAAACTCAATTATACGTAATTGACAAGAAAACTTTAGAAGTTGTGAAAACTATTCCAATTCCTAAAAAATACTTAACGTCTGCTAAAACTGCTGATGGTAAAGAAGTTAAATCTAGAGGACCAGTTCACTTTGAATTCAACGCTGATGGTTCTGAAGTTTGGACATCAATCTGGGGTAACAAGCTTAAAGCTTCTCCAATCTTAGTATTTGATTCTACAACTTTAAAATTAAAATCAGTAATTGATGATAAGAGATTAATTACTCCTACAGGTAAATTTAACGTAACTAACACAATGACAGATACGTACTAATTATCTTTTAATACCAAGCCAAGCTTTGGCTTGGTATTATTCTTATTCAAAAAACAACAAAAATCCATTCAAGGACTATCCTATGAAACCTAAATTTTTACTCTATACCCTTTTATTGACTATTTTTTTATGTAATGCAAACGCAGTTGATGGCGCAGCAGGACATATGGTTGAAGCATTACCTAAAAAAGAAGTTGGGAAAGATCTTTATAATCAATATTGTGCAACTTGTCACCATACAAAAAGAATTGGTTTAGACGGACCTCCATTACTTCCAAAATTTTTACGAAAATATGATGAAAAAACTTTGGCTGCCAAAATTAAAAATGGATTTCCTCAAACACTGATGCCAAAATATGAGTTCTTAAATCCCTATGAACTTAATCAAATTGCACGTTATATTAAATCACCAATTGATAAAGACATCACTTGGTCAAAAGCACATATTAGAGGTTCAATTGCTTCTTTTGAAGATCCTTATTCACCACTGAAAATAAATGATATTGAACAAGTATTACCAGTAGTTGAAAGAGATGGTGATTATGTATGGATTATGGAAGATACACGAATCTTAGATAAATTCTATTTAGATAATGTTCATGGTGGAATCAAATACACTATGGATGGAGAGAATATTTATGTTCCAACACGAGATGGTTGGGTGCAACGATACTCTTTAAAATCAGGACAACGAATGAATAAAGTTCGTCCATGTATTAATCTACGAAACGTATCATTAAGCCGTGATGGTAAAAATGTTTTTGCTACTTGTTTACTACCAGAACAAATGGTTGTACTTGATAGTATGAGTATGCTACCAAAAAAGATCACTCCTCTTGATGGAAAAGTTTCTGCACTTTATGAATTTTATTCAAAAGATGAAGCAATTTTTACATTTAGAAATAAACCACTTTTAGCAACAGTTGATACCAAAACATTTGAGATTACTTATAAAACAATGAAAGAACCTATTGAAGATTTCTTTATTGATCCTTTTGAAGATTTTATGATTGGAACTGCACGACGAGGAAAAGTTCTAAGTGTTTATGATTTAAATAAAGATGAGTATGTATTTGAACACGCTATGGAAGGAATGCCTCACCTTTTCTCTGCAACGTACTGGTATAATAATGGTAATTTCTACTTTGGAACGCCTCATATTCGAAAACCTTACGTAACTGTTTGGAAAATGTATGATTGGAAGTTTATCAAGCAAGTTAATATTGGAGGCGATGGATTCTTTGTAAAAACACACCCTTATACACCCTATCTATGGGCAGATAATGGAAGTGATGAGTTAGTACTTATCAATAAAGATGATTACTCAATTAAAAAAATGGTTCCACGAAAAAATCAACAATATATTCATACAGAGTACAGTGGTGATGGGAAATATACTTATTTAAGTATTTATGAAAAAGATGGGGCAATTGTTGTACTTGATACAAAAACTTTTAAAGAGTTAGCCTCATATCCAGCAAATATTCCAGTAGGAAAATATAACTTTATTAATAAAAATAGAGAGTTTTACCCACGACTATTTGGAATGGATATTTTCAAAGAGAAGTGTAACAGTCAACTTCCATGTGAAAATATTAAACTTGATGCTTATGAAAAACAGAGTTTAAATGATTTTTTAAAATCATACAAAGGTAAATAATGAAATTAATTTTCACACTTTTAATACTATTAGGATTAAGTAGTCATATCTATGCACAAAAAATCTATGCTACAGTTAATGGTAGTAATATTACCATTGAAGATATTAATTATATGCTTAAATCTTTTGGAGAAAAACGCCCTTTTTCAGCCCTACCAAAAGAGCAGCGAAATTTAATCATTGCACAAGCTGTTGAAAATAAGCTTTTAATTGAAAAAGCAAAAAAAGATGGAATTGAAAACCATCCTATTTATGCAAATGCACTAAAAGATTTTAAACGAAAAATGTTAGTAGAAGTTTGGATGAAGAAAAACTTTAGTGACCTTAAGGTCAATGAAAAAGCGCTTCAAGACTATTATGCTAAAAACCAAGCAGAGTTTAAAAAAGATGATCAAGTCAAAGCACGGCATATTGTTGTAGAAACACAACAAGAGGCACAAGATATTATTAATCAACTCAATAAAGAACAAGGTGATATTCAAAAAGCATTCATTGCTTTAGCAAAAGCTAAGTCAATTGGTCCATCAGCTCCTAAGGGTGGAGATTTGGGTTGGTTTAAAAAAGGTGTTATGCTTGAATCATTTTGGCAAGAAGCAAAAAGTTTAGAAGCAAATAGCTATTCTAAAAAACCTATTCAAACACGTTTTGGTCACCATGTAATTTATGTGGATGCCAAGCAAAAAGCTTATACTGTTAACTTTGAAGATATTAAAGAGGTAATTACTCAAAAAGTTAAAATGCAACAATTTCAATCAATTATTTCAAAAAAGATTGAAAGCCTAAAAAAAGAGGCAAATATTAGCTTTAAATAATGCTGATTATGACATATATCAATGTGCCAAATATTGAGTTTATGTACAATTGAAAGACAGAAAAGGAAATATTATGAGACATCTAATATTTATAACAATTTTATTACTTTCCACCACTTCATTTGCAAATGAAAGTGAAGGAGAAAAACTCTTTAAAGAGTACTGTTGGGGATGTCATCACCAAACTTCAATGGCATTTGGTCCATCATTTAAAGAGATTGCAAACAAGCGTAATGATGGCGAAATGATTTCACAGATTATTGACCCTGTAAATACCTATAAACAGCTTGGATTTAAACGAAATGCAATGCCTCCATTTAACGATTTATCTATGGAAGAAGTAAAGGCATTAGTTGAGTTTATTAAAAGTTATAAGGATAAGTAGTGTTTAGACTATCTAACCTTATAAAATCTACATTAGAACAAACAACTCCAACTAGAACCCTTAATGGCTCTATCATGATATGGAATTTTACAAATCGTTGTAATCTTCTATGTCACCACTGTTACTCTAAAGCAGATGCCAATGAAAAAGATACTTTAACCCTTGAACAGATTCAAGAAACAATTCCTAAACTAAAAAAAGCAGGGGTTAACTTTGTTATTTTTAGTGGAGGAGAACCACTCATTAGAAAAGATATTTTCGATATTGCACAATGTATGAAAGATAATAAAATTATGACCTATCTTTCAACAAATGGAATGTATATTACTCCTAAAAATGTTGATAAAATCATTGAAACATTTAATTATATTGGTATCTCAATTGATGGAATTGAAGAAGTACACGACTACTTTAGAGGTCAAGATGGTTCATATCAAAAATCAATTGATGCAATAAAACTTATTCAAAAACATGGGGGAAATGCAGGTATCCGATTTACCTTAACCAAAGAGACTGAAAAATGTTTTTACGATATGTTTAAACTCGTTGAAGATCTCAATGTTAACAAATTTTATATCTCGCACCTTGTTTATTCAGGACGTGGTTTAGATAATCTAAAGATTGATATTAGCAAAGAGCAACGGCGTGAATATGTTGAGTTTATTATTAATAAAGCCTTTGAGTATTACAACGACAATAAAAATATTGATATCGTAACAGGTAACATGGAAATGGATGCTATTATGTTACTCAATAAATTCAAAGAGGAATACCCACAATTTAGTGATAGTTTAAAACAAAAATTACAATTTTGGGGTGGTAATTCAGCAGGTAATCGTTTAGGAAATATGGATTGGATGGGGAATGTTAAACCTGATCCATTCTTCCCACAAGTTATTGGAAACTACTTAGAAAATGACTTTGATAAAGTATGGTGTGATGAGAATAATGAGTTATTAAGAAATCTTCGACAATTTCCACGAAATATCAGTGGGAAATGTGCTCAGTGTGATTACATAAATATCTGTAATGGTGGTTCACGAAGTAGAGCTTATGCCATTAGTGGTGATTTATGGGCCCAAGACCCATCATGTTATTTAACGGATAAAGAAATAAAGGATATATAATGATAAAAAAACTATTTTGTTTAGCATTTTTACTACTAACATTTTCGTATGCTCAAGAGAAAGTTTTTGTAGTTGAACGAGAAAACTCAGCATTAAGTATTATTGAAGATGGTAAAGTTAATGGAAGAATTACTGACTTAAAAGATTTTAACCATGCAGTTGTTAAGTTTAGAGATCGAGATGGATACGTCATTACACGAGACGGTTTTGTTATTAAATTTGATCCAGAAACGAATAAAAAATTAAAAGAGTACAAAACTTCACGAAGTGCTATTGGCTTTGTTATTGGTGAAAACTATGTTGCAGTTGCAAATTATGACAATGATACTGTAGAGATTTTATCTCGAGATTTAGAACCAATTCAAACCATCAAAACCAATAGTAAAAATGTAGGTATTAAAATTTATAATCACTATTTAGTCTTTGCCGCAATGGACAATGATGAAGTATGGGTTATGAAAGATGCTGCTCATGGAGGATATAAGCCAAACTTTAAAGTGCACAAAATTATTAAAGATGCAGGAAAACTTCCATTTGATGCAATGATTAATCAAAATCTTTATGTAGTAGGTTTTTTTAACTCAACTAACGTTGGTGTTTTAGATTTAGTTACTATGGAGTATAAAAAAGTAAGCTTAGCAAACTTAGGTAAAAAAGGTCGAGTTTTAAAAGTTCCTCACTTTGGATTTTGGTCGATTTCAAAAGGTAAATTCTTTATTCCAGCTGTTGGAGTACAAAAAGTGCATGTATTTGACCACGAATTTAATGCTATAAAATCTATTGATACTGAAGGAATGCCAGTATTTACAAGTTTAAGTCCTATGAAAAAATACCTTTGCGTTACTTATTCAGGTAAAAAATTCCCAGTTATTGAGATTGTGGATACGCAAAGTCTAAAGATTATTAAACGTATGGAATTTGATGGTAAAGTTTTACATATAAGATGGTCTAAGGAAAAACCAGTATTATACGTATCAGTAAATGATACAAGCAAAGTAGAAGCAATTAATACCAAGTCTTGGAAAACAGAGAAAGTTTATACTGTTCCAAAACCATCAGGTATTTTTATATATTAAACAATTATAGGCACTATTTAAGGAGAAAAGATGAGTAATGTATATTTAACAGGTGCAGGTCCTGGAGATATTGAATTAATGACACTAAAGGCAGCACGTGTTATTAAAGAAGCAGATATTATTATTTATGATAGATTAGCTAACCCAGAAATCATGGAAATGGCAAAAGAGGGATGTGAAAAGATATATGTTGGTAAACAAGATGGTAGACATAGTGTTCCACAAGATGAAATTAATGAAATTATTTACCAAGCTTCACAAAAGTACGAGAATATCGTTCGATTAAAAGGGGGAGACCCTTTTGTATTTGGAAGAGGTGGCGAAGAAGCAATCTATCTTTACCAAAGAGATGTGAAATTTGAAATTATTCCAGGTATTACTTCTTCTGTTTCAGTACCAGCATATGCAGGTATCCCTGTAACACATAGAGGGATTACTACTTCATTTAGAGTTGTAACTGGGCATGAAACACCAGATAAAAAAATCTCTCAAATAGAGTGGCAAACCTTCTTAAATGATGAAACGATTGTCTTTTTAATGGGATTTCATAATATTAAACTTATTACGGGAAAACTTATGGAGTTAGGGAAACGTCCTGATTATCCATGTGCTGTTATTTCAAAAGGAACAACACCAGAGCAACAAGTAGTAACGGGAACTCTAGATAATATTGTTGAACGTTCTAAAGGGCTACCAACACCAGCAATTATCGTTGTAGGTGAAGTTGTTAAATTAAGAGATGAACTAAAGTGGTTTAAATAAACCGCTTTAGTTAAAATAGTTTTTCAACGCCTCTTTATCTACCTCTTTTTTACTCACATCAAGAATTTTTTCATTTTTAAATGTTCTTAATATTCGAGATAATGTCTCTGGAGAGATATTTAAAATTTCAGCAATCACAATATTCTTTGTACTAAAGAAATCATCAGGATGATCATGAATATATTTTGCAACACGTTCATGGGAATCTAAAACAATATGCATTGAAACAATATTTTCAAGATTTCTAATCTTTTTAATCAATGACGTCATGACTTTATAAGATAACTCAGGTTGCGTTAAAATAATATCTTTCAAAGATTTAAAATCAATCTTTAATACTTCAATATCAGTAAAAGCTTGCGCTGTTGCTGGGTAATTTATATTTTCAAAGTTCGCAACTTCTGCAATAGTCTCATTTTTATGAAAATATTTTAAAATAACCTCTTTATCATTAGATGTTACTTTGTATAATTTAATAATTCCCTTTGTTAATAAAAAGAAATCTTTTGATTCATCTCCTTCATAAAAAAGAATCGAATCTTTAGGAAGTGTTAACTCTGTAGTAAACCCTTCAATTTTTTCAATAACTTCTTTGTCTAAATCTTTAAAGAAAACTAGTTCTTGTAATCGTGCTTTCATATATTATCCTATTGATATTATTGATATAAATCAAGAGGGTAATCATACTATAAAATAGATTAGTTATACTGAAATCGTTTTAATTATTTCTATTTTTCTTCAATTAAATTACCATCTAAGCTCTTTAAAAAAGCAACTAGTTGATCTAACTCTTGGTCAGTAAAAAATTGACCAAGTTGATATTTTCCCATTATTCTTACTGCTTCTTTGAGCTCTTTTACCTCACCATTATGAAAATATGGTGCTGTTCGAATGACATTTCTAAGACTTGGGACTTTAAAACGATACTCCTCATTTTTACCTTTAAATTGTCCACTATTTTTAAAAGGGTAGGTATGATCCGTTAAAATAATCTTAGGGAAAAAACCCTCTTTATTTTCAACAAATTTAAAATCAAACCATTCATTCATAAAAGAGCGCAAAGGAAACTTTTGAATACTTTGACTTCCAATAGTCACGCCAGCATGGCAGCCTTTGCATCCTCTAGTTATAAAAATAGCTAACCCTTTTTTTGCCTCAGGTGATAAGGCATTGTCATCACCCTCTAAAAAATCATCAAAAGCACCTCTGGTTACTAAGGTTCTTTCATAAGCAGCAATTGCTTTTGTTGTATTATCAAAGGTTATTGGTAAATCCAACGCCTCAAAAGCTTCTACATAATAACTATCTTCTTTTAGACGTTTTTCTATCTCCTTGGGTTGCATATTCATTTCAAAAGGGGCTTGAATAGGTCCTTTAGCTTGCTCTTCAACATTTTTTGCACGCCCATCCCAAAACTGTCTAAAATATAAAGAAGCATTAAGTACTGTTGGTGTATTTAAATGAAATGGATTTTTTTGATTATTATGCCCAATTGCCGTAGGTAAATTATCATCACCACCCAAAGCTAGTTGGTGACAAGAGGCACAAGAAATATCTCTGTTTTTAGAGAGTAGTTTATCATTAAAAAGACGTTTTCCTAAGGATATTTTTGCTTCACTTAAAGGGTTATGGGGATTGGTATCAGTAAGTTTTAATACACCTTCATAGGTTTTTGGCATCGAGGTTAGTGAACGCAAAGCTGCTTGACGTAAGCTTTCATCACTACTAAAAGTTTTAAGTTCTCGAGGAAAAAAGTTAGGTAATTGAGTAATCCCATAATAGACTGCAACACCTGCAATAACTATTAATGAAACTTCAATCACCTTTTTCATAACTACTTCTTAAAAAAAGTCTTCACCCAATTTATTTCATCTTGGTTTTGCAGTACAATCTGAGCAATCACCTTTTTATTTTTATCTAAAATTTGTAAATTATTATTCTCTAATTTTAAGAAATCCTTACCCCACGCTTTATCAATTTCATCAATACGTTTAAAGACTTCAGATGCAGGTGGCTTTTCTTTATGGTCACCCTCTTTATAAATAATTGTAAAGCCTCCTAAACGCTGCTTAATTGTATAAGGAAAATGTGGTTTTAATAGCTCATACACTCGTTCATTTTTTGTCTCTGGTAACGCTTTATTAAAAGCGACATACCCCATAATAAAAAACCCTACTATAAATCCTAATAAAAGTAAATTACTGGTCTTTTTACTCATTGTTGTTACTCCATGTTTTTATATAATCTTCTGCTTTTTTATCTAAAAATTGCATACGTTCTTTTCCTTTTGGCATAGTTTTTCGCAAACTTCTCATCTCTTTTAGAAAATCAACAATTGAATCAGGAATTACACGTGATAAGAAAATTCGTAAATGTTTTGCCATTGCAGGGGAAGCCCCACTCGTTGACACTGCAATGGTTAAATCCTCTTTTTTAATGTATGAAGGAAAAATAAAATCACAATACTGCTGTAAATCAACACAGTTACATAAACATTTATAGTTTCTAGATTCTTGATAAATTGCCTCTTGAAGATTAAAATCATCAACCGCTGCTATAATAATATCATACCCTTTAATATCTCCCTCTTCGTAAGGTTTTTTAAAAGATTTTAAAAAGTGTTTATCAATACAGCTCTCAATTTCTTCATTGAAATCTTTTGCAATAAGTGTAATATTAGTAGTAAAATCAAGCAGATGATCTAGCTTTTCATAAGCGATATATCCTCCACCTACGATAAGTATTTTTTTATCATCAAACTTCAAAAATGCTGGAAAATAAGACATTGAATACCTTTATTAAATAGTTAAAATATTCTAACGAAATAAATAATAAGATACCTTAATATAAATCAAGACAGAACAGTACATCTAAGCGAGTATAGTGACCGAATATACTCAATGTTTGGAGGAAGATAATTGAGTTTAGATATACTGTTTCATCTTAATTTTAGTAGAGTTCCTCACGTTTTATAAGAAGTTTTTCAAAAGCTGTATCAATCATACTATTTGTTTTAGAATATAACTCTTGATAAGCACAATGTTGTTCTTCATGATTATGTTTAATTTTTTTATATCCATAATATGTTCCACCTAAAATTACAGCAAAAAAAGTATAGATAAGCCCACTATGCGTAGCATATAATTCAGTAAATAAAGCAATAATATTATGTAACATAAAAATTGACATAACACCAACTGAACCAATCCAAATCTCATAGGCACTACCTGTTGAATCAACAGAAAAATTCTCTAAATCTTTTAATTTTTGAACATTATTATTAATTCTCTCTTTCATAGTTTTTGCCTCTTGACTATCATCATTTAATATAGATAATTGTTTTGCATGAATTGATGAAAGTTCAGAATAACGATTTATATTTCTATACTCTTGTAAAAAATACGCATCACGATTTAAAAGCTTTACAATTTCATCGGTTGTAACATTTTGACAATCGAGTTTCTCTTCAACTTCAAATAAAATTGTATTGTATAAACTATCCTCTTTTATTTGCAAAGCAACTTTTTGTATATCTATCATACCCTCTCCTTTATATATGAAAGCCCGAAGGCTTTCATTGTTTATGCATTTTGTGTTGCAGGAACACAATCAACTGTTGTCAATTTAGTTTTAGTGAACACTCCAAGTAATCCATTAATTCCAATTGTCATAACAACGTTAATTAAAAAACTAAACCACGCTACAATAAGCATGAGACCACAAATACCTGCAAGTATCATATAGGTTTCATACTCACCATTGATATACAATGTTCGTCTTAACATTCCATCCATTGCTGCCATTCCCATAAAAGCACCCATACCAATACCACCTACAAGTTGTCCCCAAAAGTGAATATCAGCAAGTTTTTGAGAATAGAGTTTTACTCCATTAGTCACAATTGGCCATAGGGTATAAATTGCAGCATGAAGGGTCATTGATAGTCCCACTAAAATAGCCACATGTACGTGAGGACCAACAATCCATTGTGTATTATGCAGTACTCGGTTAAGTCCCATATCTGCTTGTAAGATACCTGCAGGAACTGCTAACATAAAGCCTAAAATACCTGCAAGTAAAAATTTAAGTTCATTAGACATTTTAAGTGGTTTTGCACTCCATAATGTTACTAAGGTAATAAAGACAGCGATTCCTTGGGTTACAAGCTCAAATGCAGTAACCATCTCTCCTGAGACTAACTTCATCATATTTGGTTGACCTTGGTCAGCTAATAAGTGATGCGACCATACAAACCATGAAACAACAAGTTCTAATAGAAGTGCTGCACGTGCAATATTTTGCATAAATAGTTTTTTACCAGTAATAAGCATCGCAAGTAAATACCACGTACCTGCAACATAGATTAATACCAGACCATCAGCAATTAAATCTAATCCCCACCAAAAGAAGTTTTTATAAAGTAATGCATTAACCGAAGTATAATCCATCGGTACGCCAGCTAATTCTGCAAAGATATAGACTAAAATAAGTACCCCGCACGTTAAGATTACTAAGGCATCTAAAAAGGCATCAATCGTTCCTCTAAAAATAGCAACCACAGGTAAAGAAACGGCTGGTTCTTTAGAATAAGGTTCTCGACCCGTCATTTTATACCAGATATTTAAAAAACCATCAATTCCAAGTGCAGAGATTAGTAATGGTTTAACAGGCCGTTTTTCATGACCTTTTTCCGTATAAAAAACTGTTGCAAAAATATTATAAATAAACCCTAACGTACCAATCATAATAGATGCAATACCACTAACAAATACTAATCCACCAACTGCATTGTACTGATTAAAATCAACAGGCAATGGCCAATATAGTGTATATAATGGTGCATAGTGATAAATAAATCCACCTAACCAAGAAGCTAATGCCCCAACTGCAATTAAAATCCATGTCGCATTTGCAACCTTTACACTATATAAAGGTTTATTCATTAAATAGGGCACAAGAAAGGTAAAGGCTCCAAAAACAATTAAATAGGTTGATCCAAAAATCCCTACAATTGGATGAACTGTCATAATTGAAAAATAGTGAGACTCATCTATCATTGGCAATGGAGTTACTTGATGTGCTCGCATCATCATTCCCTCAATTGCTGCTAATCCATAATATAATACCCCTACAATTACTGCACGTAAAGTGACTTTTTGTACAGCTGTAAGTCCTTCTGTTTTTAGACCACCTTCATTTCCGTTTATCAATGTTCCTAGAAAACTCATTATTTCACCTCCAACATTGCATATTTGTCATTGTGTTCACACCCTCGTACTTCAAAGGCATTTTCATTATACATATAAGCTCCCTTTGGTCCTGAGTACTCCGTTGAACGAATTGAATAAACACCATTTTTTTCAAACTTCCACATCAATTGGTTTGAACTTCCAGGAACAACTTGCATTTGTAATACCATAGAATTATTCTTTCTAAATAGCCCAAAACCATATGTTAAGTCTTTTGAATCCACGTCAAATAGTACATATTCCCCACAGTTTGCAACTATTCTCTCTTTTGGTAAATTAAATTTATGATCTTTTACCACAATGTTCACTGTTTTATCTGGAGTAATATTATCCCGTTTGAAATCTATTTCAACCCAAGGTATTTTATTAAACGTCACAATATGAATTGCAACCCCCACTGTCACTAGCACACCAACATACCCATAAAAAGTAGCAGGTTTAACAACTCTTGGCTTTCCTTTTGGTGAAGCTACACCAATTGCAAACCAAGCAATCAAGAGTATTACTGAAACTGTATATATTGTATACACAATCTTCAGCATATTCAAGACATCTGTAGAATCCGTCATTCTTTTCTCCTTTAACAAAATATTCACTTATCTTAATCTAAGATTAAAAAATAAATTATATTTC
>CAZIES010000055.1:0-8541 GCA_964538295.1 uncultured Arcobacter sp.
GCCTTATGAAAAATCATTACTGCATCCACTCATGCACCTCTTTACCTAAACATATTGGCACCTCTAAAGGAATATTATGACTGGTTCCTTCACGAGCAATGAGCTTAAAATCATGCTCTTTTTGTTTAATACTTGAAATAGAAGTATGATTTAGCAATCTGTCATTTTTACTGTAAAAAAATCTAATAGGTATATTTAAAGTTCTTAAATCTTCAAAAAGATTTTCTCGATTAAGGGTACTTGCTAATTGAGGAAGGAAATGTTTATGTCCTAAATCATTAAACATATCAACAACCGTTTGAGCCAAGGCAACATCTTCTTTATGTTCAAGTAACTCTCGTGCTTTTTCTAAACTCAATGGCGTAAATTTATTCACACGAGCCTCTTGTAATTTTTGTTGTCGTCGAGGTATGTCTTTTAGTTCTGTTGCACTTGGTGTTGAGCCAACTAAAAAGAGTCGTTGTACGTTTAAAGGGTATTTAATAGCATAATACGACGCTAAATACCCACCCAATGAAAATCCTAAAAGATTGATTTTTTCGCCAGCGAAATTTTTATGAAGAACCTCAACCATCTCATCAAAGCTTTCACTTAAGGGAATAGGTGTATGGATTAATTCATACTTCTTTAAATATGGTTCTAAACGATGCCACAAACGATGATCAGTCATAAGTCCAGGAATTAAATAGATTTTTTCTTTCATGGTTGTAGTTTTATCAAATTATGAGTAAAAAGAAACTAAATAATAAAGATTAATACTTGATACTTATCAATGCATTCTTTAAACTATTTAACTATATTTCCAAAAAATAAAAGGATTTATCATTACATTTACACTTATACATCTCATTCACTTTTTTGCAGTATTTATTTATGGAGGATTCCTATTTGTCGATAACCTCTTTATGGCAAAAATGAGACAAACATTAGATGAAGAAGAGCATAAAAAAGCACGAGAAGCGATTATGATGCACGTAAGAAAAGTCGTACCTTGGGCACTCTTAGTTGCTGTTGCTTCAGGGATTTATTTGATAGGAAAAGTTTTTGGTCCAATTGCCCAAGATGGACTAAGCAGTTTCCAAATTTTACTGAGTATTAAAGCATTTTTTGGATTATGGCTAGGCGTTCGAGGATTCAATCAAAAATTCTTTAAAATCAACCCCTTTATGTTTAAAAGTCACCTTTTTCCATTTGGGTGTGTGATTTTGATTATTTTAATATCTCAAATCATGTACAGCGTTTAATACTAAAGAGCCCAACCACTCTTTAGTATAAATCAAACAAAACTATTCCCAGTACTGTTTACAATCTTTTTTACTCATTTTAAAAGCAAAAAGTTCTTTTTTGCTTGCGGCACTTTTATAAGCATATTGAATGTCAATATCACTCTCTAAAAATCGTTTAGAAGATTGACAAATACCTTTTTTAACATAAGGTTCCATTCTTGGTCCATCCTCTTTTTTTACAGCTTCATCACTCTTTGCACCCGTATTAATCTCATAGGTATATATAAGGGTTAAGTCTTTTGAAGAGATATTTGTAAACGTCGTATACTTATCCACGGTTTGAGGAAGCTTTGATGAAATCTCAGCAATTACGTGCTTAATTACATTCTTATTTTGAAGTTTCATTTGCTGATTTGCTTTTGCTTGTACAGCAGGGTCTGCACTTGGTATTTCAGCAGCATATACAGATACCGTTCCAAGTAAAATCAAAGGTAATAAAATCTTTTTCATAATTCTCTCTTATTAAAATTTCTAATATAACAGATGATACTTTATCTAAAAAATACCAAAAGAGATTTGATATTTATCAAAATAGTTTACCTTACTAAATAAAAAACTCTAATTTTAACTCTGTATTACATCTTAAGCTTGCAAGGAATAAGATAAATAAAAAAGGATACGTCATGAGAAAAATAGGTATTATTTATGGTAGTGACGGTGGATATACCGAAGATGTATGTAAACGTTTATCAAAATATTTTGGTGAAGAGCGTATTGATTTAATTGATGTATATGAAACCAATATTGATGAAATTGACAAATATGAGTATTTAATTCTTGCTAGCTCAACTTGGCATGATGGGCACTTTCAAGACGATTGGGAAGATTTTTGTGATAAACTCGATGAGATTGACTTTTCTAGCAAAACTATTGCCCTGTTAAGTTTAGGTGATCAAGATGGCTATAGTAAGACCTTTTGTGATTCTTTAGGACTTTTTTACGATAAAGTTAAAGCTGGAAAAGTTGTAGGTTTTACCTCAACTGATGGTTATGATTTTGAAGAGTCCATAGGAGTTATTGATGATCAATTTATGGGCTTATGTATTGATGAAGATAATCAAGATAAACTCACTGATGAGCGTTTAGAAAAATGGCATAAAGGCATTAAAGGGTATTTTGCTGCCTAATCTAACACCCTAACTTTTTAAAATAACAAGAGGGGATTTCTCTTGCCATTTTATCTCATATTTTCTCTTTAGCTAAAAAATCAAAAGCAATCTTTTTAAAAGCTTGTACCCCATAAAGTAAGGCCCTTTCATCAGGACTAAATGTTGGATTGTGTAAAAAAACACGTTTCTCTTTTGGCATCTCAGTAGGTGTTGTCCCTACTAAAAAGAGCACACCTGGAACTTCTTTCAACATAAAAGAAAAGTCTTCTGCTCCTAGCGTTGGGATATAATCTGTAAAAAGATTCTCTTTATCAATAAAAGAAGAAAATACCCTCGTTAAGTTATCCACCATAACATCATCATTAACAGTTTGAGGATAAGAATTAGTGTACTCAATATCTACGTTACAAGCAGGATGAATCATACTTGCTGTTTGTTCACAAATCAACTTTAATTCACTTTTAATTTTCGCTCTAACATTACTATCAAATGTTCTAAAAGTTCCTCCAAACTCAGCAATTTTAGGCAATACTCCTTTTGCCGTTTTATTTCCAGCATTTACATAGCCAATGGATAAAATACGTTGGTCTAATCCACTTAATTTTCGCGCAAGTATTGCTTGTAAGTTAGCTATTATAGAACTTACTGCTAATATTTGGTCACTGGCTTTTTCAGGACTGGCTCCATGACCTCCTATACCACTAACCTTTACAAGAAAGTGATCAACTGAAGCAAAAAAAGATCCTTTTTTTAATCCTATTTGCCCTACTTCTAAGTTTGGCCAAACATGTAATGCAAAAACATTTTGAACACCTTGTAAATAAGAGGCATCAACCATTTGCTTTGCTCCCCCATACCCCTCTTCACCAGGTTGAAATAAAAGTCGAATTTTTCCCTTTAAATTATGACGTTGTGCATGAATAATATGCCCAAAACCAATTAAAATAGCCGTATGCATATCATGTCCACATGCGTGCATTTTATTTTCATCAATTGAGCGGAAATTCTCTTTTTGAGGAAGATGTGTTTCACAACTTGATTCACAAAGATTAAGAGCATCCATATCACCTCTAAAGCCAATAATTGGACCATCCCCGGCACACTCTATTTCTATCATCACTCCAGCTTTTTCTGCACCATGGGTAATACAAACATCCGCTAAGCCTTCAAATTGTGATTTGACATATTGTACTGTTTTTGGATTTTCTGGCCCTACTTCAGGGTGTGCATGAATATAACGTCTAAAAGTTTTAATACTTTCAAAATAATTGTTAATATCTGAATCAATGTTTTTCATCATAACTGCTCTTAATTTTTAAAGTATTATAGCATGCTAATATTAAGCAACATAAGTATTTTTCACAACTAAAATAAATTATAAGAGTATCTCTTCATTCGTAACAATATGAATAGGATAAAATATAAAAGTCTCTGTTTTATCCCCTGAATTATCAACGATAATCTTAAGCTCTTTTGAATCAGAAAAAGAAAACTTCTCCATAAACACTCTTATTCTTTCTGCATTTTTAGCCAAGCCACCTTCTAGCTTTTGATAGGCCCATCCTATTTTAGATTCTTTTTTCATAACAAATCCTTTTATAAGAAAATCTCTTTTTTATATTATAAATGTAAAGTAATAATTGAATGATTTAAAAAATAATATAGATGTTCTTTTTAAGCATCTAAGTAGTATATAAAAGTTAAAGAAAGTAAAAAAATATATGATAATAGATTATAACCTCTATTATCATATACTATAGCTAGGCTCCACCACCTACATCTGAATTTAATTCCCCATGGACGTCGTTATGAGGAATACTATCATTGACATCTTCTGCTTTATGCAATGCATCAATAATATCATCTATATTTTCATATGGAATCTCAATTAAACCAGTTACTTTTCCATTTTCCAATCTGTCTATTCTTACTACAGGATCACTATACTCACCATACGGTTTTTCAACATGTGTTATGTTTATTGTATCTTCTCTAAAATATTGAGCTAATACAATAGACTTTACCTTGATTGTCTCAGTCATAAAATCTCCTTTGAAAAATTTATTATATTATATCACAAAGTTTATTATAAGTTTAAGTTCAAATTTATTTTATCTTTATAGGGAGCAGACTTAAAAAACTCAACACTTCGGGAAGTGAGAATTGTGCTTTTTCAATATCATTTTGTTGAGGATCAATAAGATAATTTTTAGAAGTTTCAAAATTAGCTTTTTTGAGATTGTTGTTTATGAAAACTGTTTGTTCTAAATTACAGTTATCAAAAAGTGCTTTTTCCAAATTACACTCTTCAAACCCAGTATCTTTTATAAGAGACTTCATAAACTTCATCTGTCGTAAATCTAACATATGAAAAGAGTTTTGTGAAAGGTTACAAGAATCAAACATGACATCAAAAGGTTCATCACAGTTACTCCAAGAAAGACCTAAAAGTTTTGAATTCTCAAAAATAACATCATTAAACATGCACGATTGTAAAGTTACTAAAGATAAGTCACAATTAATAAACTTACACTCTGTAAACTTGCATCTAGACATCACACTCTTAGAGAAGTCACATTTGATAAAAGTGCAATTATCAAAATAAATGGCATCAAGTTCTTTCCCTTGATACGTACAATCCTCAAACTCCTCTTCCCAATAATCATTTGTTTTAAACATTGTATGACTTCTTTTTAAAATGTTTTTTTGAATTAAAAGAAGATAGTACTTCTTGGGTTAATGCGTTTGAATAAGAATTAATTTTATAATGATTTGGGTTCCATCCTTTTATAAAACGTTGAAAATCTGCCCATGCAATCGAAAATAAAGCTCGCCACTCTTTTTCAACTTGCATACTATCTACATTTGTTTGATAAAATTTCAAAGCTTCATGAAGTGCTTCAAAATAACAATCTAAAATCCACTCTTGCATCCTTGTACAATCTTTTGGTTTAACAGCACTACTCATAAAATATACCACATCTTTCATTGCGCATCCATGACCAACATACTGAAAGTCTACTGCGGCACATTGTGTTCCATCGTCATTAAAACAAAAATTAGCTAGTTTTGCATCACCATGAACGATTGTTTGATATTGACAATTTTTTAATTTACTATCAATTAGTTTTGCAAATTTCTTTAACTCAATATCTTCTAAAACTTCAAATTCATCTGGACGAGTATCCAAATGCCAATACGTTCCCACTTCCCAAACTAAATCACTTTGAAGACCTAAAAAACGTGCATGAAAATTAGCTAACCAAGAAAGACAACTTTTCAAATGAGTCTTTTTAGCTTCTGTAACTATTGTTCCAAATCCAACTGCAGCCAAATCTTCCATAACAATAAGCCATTCATTATTAGTTTGAAATGTTTTTAAGCCTTGTGGCATTCGACAACGAGCATCAACTACTTTAGTAAAACCTTTATACCAATTGACTTCCACCTTATAAGAATGTAATTTTCGTTTATGTGAAAAGTTTGTATTCCAGCCATGAGGGTGATTAGATACTTTAGGTAGTTTTATATGTTTTACAATAATACTCTTTTTTAAAAAGTTAAGACGAACTAGTTCACCATAACCACTCCAGAGTGTTTGAATGCGTTTGCTATAGAGTAACATTCCTAAATTTAGTTCATCACCAATATTTTGGTATAAAAGGTTATTATCTTTCATCTAGTTCGTCTTTTTGGATGATTTTTTAGAGACTAAAATTCCACCTACTACAATAGATACAATGCCTAAAAAGGTAAACATATCAGGCAAAGAATCTCCTAACATGACACCAAAACCAATAGCAAAAGGAATATTCGTATAACTCACCACTCCAATAATGCTTGCTTTACTCAAACTATATGCCCGAGTAAGAAACCACTGTGAAGCGGTAGAAATAACTGCCATTAGAATAACTAGTGCCCATACTAAAGGATCTTCATAAAATTGAAACTGCACATACGAGGTCAAAAAAAGAATAATAGGGATAACCATACCTATTCCCATAAATGAAAGCATTATTACCCTTGCATCATAAATATTATTAATTTTTTTTATGGTTGCATAAGCAGCAGCTGCAAAAAAACCTCCTAATACTCCATACACGTGTTCAATTGAGACCTCAAGACCAAAAGGTTTCATAATTAATACTACCCCTAAAAAACCGATAATCAGTGCAAAAAATGTTCGGGTATTAATTGTCTCTTTCATTAAATAGTACGCTAAAATTGTCACAAAAAATGGCGAGGTTTTATTTAAAACAACAGCCTCTCCCAAAGGAATCGTAGCGATAGTATAAAAAAAGAGCAACATTGCAGATGCCCCAAAAATACCTCGTAAAAAAAGTAAATGTATTTTTGAACTATCAAAAGCAACAGAGATTTTTTTTAGGCTATATAAAATAATCAAAACGCCTAAAAAATTTCTATAAAAAACAATCTCTATAGGGCCCATAGATTCAGATAACACCTTTGCTACTGCACCATTGAGAGCAGAAATAAGTGCACTTAAAAGCATAAATAAAACACCTTTATCCATGGAATTTATTGTTGCAAGTGATTTAAAATTTCCAGACATATAGTTCTTTTAAAAGATTTTATTAAATATATTATCAAGCTCTAGATAAAGGGTATACTCTTGCTTATCAATGACTAATAGTAAAGCATAGAGGTTTATGAATTTTTTATCAATATCCACTATTTGTGTAGAGAAATCTACAAACTCAATATCTTGTAAAAATGAAAAGTATTCTTCATTTAAAGCCATTATTACACACTGGGATAACTTAAAAAACACCTCTTTTATAGCCGTACTCTTATTTTGATTATCATAGGATAAAAATGTGACAAGTGAAGATGGCACATGATATGCTAATTCATACTCTTCAACATCTGTTTCAAATTTTAATGAATATGATAAAAAGTTTTCACAGTTAAACGAGTCCACCTTGGAAAACCCACTTGAACAAACAGGGCTTTTTGTGATATTTTCAAAATTTTTAATAACAACTTGCGAAATAACGCCTGACACAGAAGTAGTTCGCATCGATTGGTTAGTATTAATTTCTAAAGGATTAAAAGTATCATCAGGATTTCTTTCCATTGTGGCTTCTATATTTTCATTGGTCAAATAAAATGGCAAAAATTCTCCTTGAGATGTATACTTTTATTGTTAAATCGTATTGTAGTTAAAGTTTATAAAAAAAGATTTAAAAAAGTAACAACAGATAATTGAAATTTTATTGGTTTGGACTTTGGAGGAGTCGAACCTCCCTCTCGTGATTACTTACAGTTAATAACTTAGTTTCCCCGAAACACAAAAGTCCAATTAAGACTTTAAGATTTTATATCTAGCTCTCTCAAGAGCTTTCTTTTTCTGTAGCTTTACATGCTTTAATGCCTTTTTATACTTATTATACTCCTTTGTTTTAATATTTGATGATGATATTTTATCTAGAAGTTGTCTTTGAGCATCACTTAATAATAAATGAATAGATTCATAACGCTTTATTTTACCAAATAGTTTAATCAATTTATCATACAAATGTACTGAAGTAGGATTATTTTCAACTGCTAAGAGCAAAACCTGTATTGAATCTTCAACACTAATATCTTCACTTATATGATTTAAAATCTGAATCTTTTTTGATGTATGGAATTTGATTTTTGGAGAGATTCTTATATTTTCTAAACTATTTTGTTCTTTTGGCAAGTGATTCTTACAAAACTTCTTATGATGTATTACACCTGTATTTTTATTGACAACTAATTGATTTGAATTTGGCAAAAACAAAAACAAAATTTTTTTAATATTTTTTTCAAAGAATTCAACTCTAAACAAATTATAAATTCCAATAATACCAAACAAAGCACTTCCTAAAATAAACTTTCTTCGTGACAACATATTTTTAGAACTATTTAAGTTATTAATATTATCCTTTTTTAGAGCTTCTTTTATCTCTTTTTTATTTAATAAAATAAGAATCACCGTAGATATAACAGTCGCAATCATCGATATAATAGCTACAGTAAAATTTAAAGTATCATATATAATAATAGACTCCTAGAAAATAGCTTTTCATTTAACTCTATTAATTATATTTACTTTCTGTCACACTCTCTGTCACAAAAAAAAGAAATTAATAAAAAGA
>CAZIES010000055.1:8641-13044 GCA_964538295.1 uncultured Arcobacter sp.
AATACTATTTATGGAAACTGTTGTTCAGAGCAGAACTTATAGATTCGCTTTAAAAAAGTAAACTCCAAATAATAAGCATGTAACATTAATCGCAAGCCTCCTGTTATTTCTTCTCGTTTATTATTATCAACTTTATTTTTTAAGAAATTATCAACAAAATTTTCATCAAGACCATAGATAGGATCACCAACAATTCTGTGTGATATTGAATCAAGATGCACTCTAATTTGGTGTTGTCGTCCAGTATAAGGCACTGCTTCAACCAAAGTTTGTTTTTTACTTTCTTGGAAAGATAGAGGTCGAATCAATGTACATGATTCCTTTCCATTTTTGGCAGTTTGCATTTTTATCTTTATTAGTCCATTAGATTGGGCGATTTTTTTCTCAATGATTATCTCCTTACTAACTTCACCCTCAACTACTGCTTTATACTTTTTAATAAAAGCTTTTTTTTCAAACATCTCATTTAAAATATACTGCGAATATCCATTTTTAGCTACCAAAACAAGCCCCGAAGTCTCAGCATCAATTCTGTGTACCAAACTCGCTTCACCTCCAAGATGATAGCGTATTTCATCAAGAAGAGTATATTGAGTTGAACGAGCAGTTGGATGTACTAAAAGCCCTGATGGTTTATCAAAAAGTGCAAAATGTTCTGTTTGAAAGATAGGTTTTAACCCTTTAGTCATAGCTTCAAAAACACAAACTTCAACAAAGCCTGATTTTAAAACTTGCCCTTTTTGTAAACGTCTTTTTTTATCATCAATGATTCTGCCCTTTTGCAAAAGTTTCAAAGCTAAAGGCTCAGATAATTTTACAATCTCAACTAAAAAATCTTCTATTCTTTTACCTTTTATAACATCAAAACATTTGAGTACGTAGGGCAATACCAATCCTTATTAAGTTTTTTTAAAATTATACACTAATGTTTGAGTTTTTATATTAGAAAGGTTGAAATTAAACAGAGTAGATTTTTATTTAATATTAATATTTTCAAGAATTAGTTACTAGTGTTAACCCCACTTCTTTTGATAATCGCATTAACATCTATAGATTCGACAATTGTTTCAAGTCTTCCCATTAACTCTTGCGCATTTGGGTAAGATTTTGAAAGAACAAGAAAAATATCAAGTTGTTTTATTCTGCTTGTTCGCACATCTGTAATAGCATTTTGAGTTATTATATCCTCAGCTGCTGATGCATAATCTAACACATAATCAACACGACCCAGCTTTAACATACGAAAAGCACTACTATGTGTATTGGTTACTTCACTATTAATATTGTTTTTAGGATTCTCAATAAACTTTCGTAATTTTCCATAACTGTAACCTCGTATTATCGCAACCTTCTTTCCTATCAAATCCTCTTTAGTAGTAATAGGCTTTTTGTCACCAATATAATAGATGTTTAGATTGGTACTATAAATTGGCTTTTGACTAAATAGACAACTATTTAGTAACGATGAAGCACGAACTAAAATTGAGAAGTTGGTTTCACCATTTTTAAAATTACGAAACAAGCGTTTAGCAGGATAAGCTGTAGCACGCCAAGTAAGATTTGCTCGCTCAAATAATTCATGTGCAACAAATAACATAGGCGTAGTTGGTTGCTCTTTTCCATTAACAGTTGCAACAAATATCGATTGATTGGGGTATCCATATTTAATATCAACCTTATTTTTATCAGCAGAATAACCATCTATTGAAACAGTGACTAATAAAAAACAAAGAGTAAAAATATTTAAAAAAATATTTCTCTTTTTTTGAGATTGCATACTTATTAACATGTTGAACTTCCCCTTCAACTTAATGTATATCTAGTTCTTTTACTAAAAAAGAACAACTGCACAATCATAGATTACTATTTAGTATTTTCTCGAATTATCCATTATAGCACAAAAAGTAAAAATCGTGACGCTTTTTTGTGACGTTTGTTAAATTATTGGAATAAAAAGTTTTTTTGTTTTTAATAAAGAAAAAAATCCACCAGTTTATAGATTAAAAAAAGCAATTATTTAGGTCTGTCTCTTTTATTTTAAATATTGATAACACTCAAGGCATATCTTTTTTATAATGCTATAATTGCATCATATCTCTTATACTTTATGTAAATAAGTACATAATAGAAGGACAATTAATGAATGGAATTTTTAAATTTGCCATAGCACTCGTTTTGATTGCTATTTTAATGACATTAAATTATGTTACAGGTTTCACAGCAGAACTTTTTGAAGGTTATAAGATGTCACGAGTTTTTATTCCTATATTTATAATTGGAGTGATAACTATTTGGGTAATAATGTATAAAATGGAAAAGAAAAAGCTCAAATAAAGAAAAAGGGGTTAAACCCTTTTTACTAATTTTAGATACTGCAATAAAATCTAAAACACACCCAGTGTTTAGATCTACTCCTATTCTCTTCTACTATTTTTTACCACCAAGTAATAAAAAAACTTTGATACCTATTCTCTTTTGCCTTTTTCATCCAAACAAGCGTAGATTTTTTATGATTCAAGAATAAATTTATTTCATCTATTACTTCATCAAAAGTTATCCATATTTTATTGGTCTTACAATCACTTACCCAATCTTCTCTTTGTGGTAAAAAGTACTCATAATCTCTAAACTGTTTTTGTTCTAAAAACGTTTCGTGGTTTATGTAAAAACCCCTAATACAAGCGTTATTAATAATAGGTATATCTTTTCCTAACAAATGCCTTGGAACGTAGATATTTCCTTTAAAACATACTTTTTGCTCAATTGCGTTTGTATCTATAGCATCTAAATACGTTTGTGTCTCATTTTTATACAGTAATGGAAGTTGTTTGTCTTTTAACTTTGCTATTTTTTTTGCAAAAGTATCATCTCGGTTTGGACCAATAAATCTATCAATTTCATTTTCACAAGAGTCATCATACAAATAATACTTATAAATATGTTCTACATGTAGATACTTCTTAGCTCTTTTATCATAAAGCAAAAAATCTAACTCTCCAAGCGTTTCATTATTGTTAATAATTTGTATATTACTTTTGATTAAGTCATAGTTTGTTGACTGCTGTATATAAAACTCAAAAAAACCCTCTATTCTTTTACCTAAAGGAAGCTTTTGTGTAATATCTAATTGAGAGAAATCAAAGTTTTTTATTTCATTTATGTCAAGTTCAAATTGAGTAAGTTTGTCTAAGCTAGTAAATAAAGAAGGTGTATTTATAAAGCCTAAGAACTGGTTTTTTAAGTTATTCATTTAAAAAGAAATTTATGATGCAAAGTACAAATTTCCAATAAGGGTTACAACTACAAATACCTTTACAATTAGAATTTGTGCGATTTTATTCTCTTTTATTTTATCTAGATTCTCTTTTATTCTATATAGCAAAGTTTATCCTTTTTCTTTTTTAGCTGTTTATTGCGCAACATTATATAAAACAGAGGCTGAATTAACTCCTATTTATTTTTAGTATCTTTATATTTAAGAAGAACAAAAGATGATAAATATGAAATAATTAATTTGAAGTGATTAGGCAAATACCTCGTTATAAAATTGAAAATTCGTTACCTGAGTGAGCCTATTGCGAAAAAAGAGATAAAATTGAGATTTAGCCCTCCCTTTTTATTTAACATTATTTTTTCCTTTCACTTACTTCATTAATGCATAATATATTAAAGTTCTTCACTAAACTTCTAATTCACAATCACAATTTTCACATGTTTTACCATGACATATATCAAAGGCTGTCTCATGAACTATGAAACTCTCAGTATTTTCATCATCACAACTTAATAACTCAAAACAGTCTTCACAATAATTAACTGTTGGATATTGTTCTTGAATTTTGTCAGAAGCCAAATTTCCCCCAATAACACAGCTTTTCATAATTTTCTCCTTATATATTTTGTATAAAAATTATTATAAATAATACATGTCACAGTTTCTGTCACAAAAAAGGGAAAATTTAAAAAAATTTGAAAAAAGTTTTTTGTTAGAAATTTTTGTCGGTAGTTTGGTGTAGAATTTAGTGAACGATATGCCAAAATTACGGAAAAAAACTTGAATAAGCAGTATATTTTAGCTTTAGACAAGGAAGAGAAGAAAATCAGTGATTGAGCATACACTCAGTATGTGATTGAACTGATTTTCTTATTTGACGCAGTATCAAGTTAAAAGATACTGCTTTATTTTATTCCCACTCGATTGTTGCTGGTGGTTTTGAAGATATATCGTATACTACTCGGTTGATTCCATCAACCTCATTGATAATTCGTCTACTAATCGTCTCTAAGATATCATGTGGAATATGTGCAAATGTTGCTGTCATACCATCGGTTGCTTCTACAATACGTACACAAACTGTATTATCATATGTTCGGTTATCACCCATAACACCTACTGATTTTAC
>CAZIES010000055.1:13144-16080 GCA_964538295.1 uncultured Arcobacter sp.
TGGTGTGATTTAATTGTTTTTGAAGGACCTTTTACAGATACTGATTCAATAACATCGGTGTAAAGTGTTCCTTGTGCTAAGAACTCAATACCATCATGTTTTTTTGCTTCAACATCAAATACTTCAATAAATGTTTCACCAATAATTTTTCGTTTTGTTTCTGGATCTGTTACGCCTGCTAATCTTTCTAAGAATGTTTCGCTTGCATCAACAGTAATTAACGGAACACCTCGTGATTTAAACATCGCTTCAACTTGCTCTCGCTCGTTTGCTCTAAGTAATCCGTTATCAACAAATACGGGTACTAATTGGTCACCAATAGCTTCAGCTAACAGTGTCGCAACAACTGAAGAGTCTACTCCACCTGAAACACCACAAAGTACTTTTTTGTTTCCTACTTGATCTTGGATTTTTTTGATTTGTTCTTTAGCAAATCCACCCATATTCCATGTTGATTCACAGTCACACACATATTTTGCAAAGTTTTTAAGAAGTCTTGTTCCTTGCTCACTATGGTATACTTCTGGATGGAACTGGAAAGCGTAAATATTTTCATCTTCATTCGCAATAGCTGCGTACGGTGAGTTTTCACTGGTTGCGATTTTTTCGAATCCTTCTGGAAGAGATTCTACTCTATCACCATGCGACATCCATACAACTTGACCACAATCGGTATCTTTAAAAAGTTTACACTCCTCTTTTTCAAAGTTTAATCGTGCTTTTCCATACTCATGATGATCTGCTGGAATTACTGAACCACCAAAAAATTGTGTAATTAACTGCATACCGTAACAAATACCTAAAATAGGAAGTCCTAAACTAAAAATTTGATCATCTGGGTGGTATGAATCTTTAGCATAAACTGATGCAGGACCTCCAGAAAGAATAATCCCTTTTGGTGTTCGTGCCAAAATATCTTCGATTCTTTCATTATATGGAACAATCTCCGAATAAACGCCAGACTCTCTAAGTTTTCGTGCAATAATTTGAGTGTATTGACTTCCAAAATCTAATACAACTATTGGTACATGTTTCATTAAATAGTTTCCTTTGAAAATGTCCCATTTTAAAAGGGACAAAATTGTTTGTCTTCTTTTAACAAGATGATAAACCCATCTTTAAAGAAGCAAATCCTGAAGAAAGCAACGCATTGCTTTTGTTTTATATAAAGTGCGATTGTATCTAAAAAGCTATTTAAATTTGCTAAAGTGATTTTAACCCCTAGTTTCGTTCACTAAATGCAAGTTTTAAACCTAATCCCACCAAAATCACACCACTTGTTTTATTAATATAGTGTAAAACGATAGGACGAGCTTTTATCCAAAAAGAGAGTACTCCTGATACAAAACCTACAGGGGCTTTAATCAAAAATGTTAACACAGCAAAGGTTGTTCCAAGAATAAAAAGCTGTAAAGCTTCACTTCCTCCATTAGGGGTAATGAACTGTGGTAAATAAGAGAAATAAAAAATGGTAATCTTTGGATTCATAATATTTGAAATAGCTCCTTGAAAAAACATCTTTTTATAAGAGACTTGCTCTAACTCTTTCATCTTTAAATCTTCGTCTTTTGATTTTAAAAGCAAATACCCCAAATAGATTAAATACCCAGCACCTACAAATTTGATAACATTAAATAACCACTCTGATGCCAATAGGAGTGCTCCTAATCCAAACGTAGCTAAAAGAGTATGTCCCATAAGACCGATACTTACACCCAAAGCAGTAATAACACCTGCTTTTTGCCCTTGTGCAATTGAACGAGACATTACTAAAATCATATCTTGTCCCGGTGTTAAAATAATCACAACAGAAGTAATAATAAATAAAAAGCTAATCGCTTCCATAAAAATCCTTTAATCTAAAATAAGTTCCATATGATAGTTGGAACGTTCATAAGGGCTTGCATAACCAGAAATCTTTTTAAAGCCTACTTTTTTATAAAGATTAATAGCCGTAGAAAGAACTGTATTCGTCTCGATAAAAAGTTTTTTTGCACCTAACTTTTTAGCTTCATCTAAAATTGCATTCATTAGCAATAACCCTATACCTTTGCCTGTATAAACATCATCAACAACCATTTTAACCACTTCATAGTCATAACTGCTATCACTCATTTTCATTAAACCACACGTACCAATTGGTTCGTTATCATATAAAGCAATAACAATTTTTCCACCTTTGTCTAAAATGGTCTCTTTTGGACGCTCTAAGCTATCTTTGTCTTTTTGTTCTAAGGTAAAATTATCTTCTATCCATTTTTTATTTGAGACTTCAAAAAACTTCGTATATTTTTCTTCAAAATCAATAATAGTAACATGGGATGATTCTCGTAAACGTTGCTCTTCTAATACCCTTGGATAGGTGGATTTCTTTTCATAAATCTCTTCAAACTCATCAAGGGCTAACCAAAGATTATTTTCCATGTTATCTAACATTTTATGCATAGCAAGGGTGACATCTTTGTGTTGATCATCAAGTCTTCTTGAGACCTCTTCACCTTTTTGACTTAAGATGATATTTGTTTTTCTACCATCATTGTCATCTTTTGTTTCAACCAATAAAGAAGCTTTTGACATCTCTTTAACTATTTTGACAACAGCAACATGAGATATCTCTATTTGTTCAGCTATTTGAGTTACTGTTAAAGGTGTATCGCTTTGTTTGAGTACGAAAAAAACAGGATACCATTTAAGTTTTATATCTACATTGTAGAGATTACAAATTTTTTCGGCATCCTTTGTCATACGTTCACTTAGCATTCTCATACGTGTTGCAATAGCCATAGGACCCGTTTTTTGAAAAAAACTACTCATGCTTAATCCTTATATGTAATTAATTACGTAATTATATAATTAAATAGATTTAAAAACTTCTTACATAAAGTTTTTTAACTTTTTGCCGTTGAGTTTCATTCTCCTTATAAATCTGACTAAAA
>CAZIES010000056.1:0-15827 GCA_964538295.1 uncultured Arcobacter sp.
ACTCGCGTTACATCAATTGAAAGAGAGAGTGTATCTGTCGCACCGTGTTCATCTGTTACAGTAACATTAAAATCAAAACTTGTAATATCTACACCTGTATCTGAGTTTATCGCATCAACACCTGCTTGGGTTAAGGTCACAACACCATTATCATCAACGGTTACATAGTTGGAATCAACACTAAACGTTCTTTGTGAATTATCATCAATATCACTACTTATTACAGTTGCTACTACAGTATCTGTAGTGATACTCTCTTCGGTTATATCATTTTTTGTATTTTCTTGAATTTCAGGAACATCATTTGTTCCTGTTATGTTAATTGTAATTGTTGCAGTATCTTTATTACCAGCTGTATCAGTAACCTCATAAGTAAAACTCTCTTGAACAACTTCATCTTTGTCTAAAGATTGTGCATCTTCATTAAGTGTATAGGTATAACTTCCATCACTTTTTATTGTAATAGTTCCATATTCAGAATTCTCTGTTCGGGCATCAATTACGGAAGCAGCATCTGCATCATTATTTAAAACATTACCAGAAAGAGAAGGAGTTGTATCTTCAATAACACTTCCTGTATCATCTGAAGCTGAAGCTGATAAATCAGCCTCACCAACATCAATATTAGTGATTTCTGATTTATTTCCTACTAAATCAGTTACATAAACCTCTGTGATCTCACCTGGTAAGACTTCAGTTTCCAAGTAACCTCTATCAATATCATCTTGAGTTAAAATTGTATCTTGTTCATTAACTGTTAGAATATCCCCAGCTAAAGCATCACCTGCAAAATTAACTTTAAGGGTTACCGTACCATCATCACCAAGCTCCTCTTTATTAAAAATACCATCATTATTACTATCACCTAGAATTTCACTATCTGGTGTTAAAACTTCAGTATCAGCCTCTGGAATTTCAATATTTGTAATCTCAGATTTATTACCAGCCAAATCTGTAACATAGACTTCAGTATCAATGCCAGGTTCAACTTCAACTTCTAAATATCCTTTATCAATATCATCTTGTTCTAAAATTGTATTTATACCATTTACAGTTAATATATCTCCGGCCAATGCATCTCCTGCAAAATTAACCTTTACAGTAACAGTACCATCTTCTCCCAACTCTTCTTTATTAAATATTCCATCATTATTAGTATCACCCAATACTTCAATAGAACTTGGTGCACTTACCTCGGTATCAGCTTCAGGAATTGAGATTGTTACAGAAGCAGAAACATTGCCTGCACTATCTCTAACAAAAACCTCGACATCTCTTCCTGGTTCTACTTCATATTGCACATAACCAGAAGTAATATCATCTTCAGTTACAATATATTCAATACCTCCAATACTTAATACATCACCTGCACTTGCATCAGTAGCTAAATTAATTTGAATTGTAACGGTACCATCTTCTCCTAACTCTTCTTTATTGAACAAACCATCACTATTTAAATCACCTAATATTTCTATTGAGGTAGGTGCTTCTGCAGTCACATCTAAAAAGATGTCGTCTTCATCTTCAAGGATAGCCGATAAAAAATCTGAACGTTTATGAAGAAGAGTTTCTTCATCACTATTTTGATTAAAATTTCCAGAATTTGTTTCATCATTTTGAAAATGTATTGTATCTTGTCGCCTAACACCCGCAGCAGATGCTTCCATTGCTTCAAGTAGCTCTGCATAAGTATCAATGCTCAAAAGGTTCCCTGAATCATCTAATATATTTAAAGCTGTTCTTTGTTCGTCTTCAGGGTTATCTAAAAGGATATTCTCATCTTGTTCAAGACTATTCTCTTCAATGAGCTGTGCTAAATGGTTCAAGATAGCACTTGTACCATCATCAAAAATAATTTCGATAACATCATCATCATTAAACAGTATACTTGCATCTTGTAGTTGACCATCAATAACAACAATATCTCCTGGGTTAATATCTATTTCTTGACGAACATTCGTTATATCAATCTCAGTAATATTTCCAGATTTATCTTTTATTGTGATTATATTAGACATTAAAAATCCTTTTAGCTTAATATATATATTTTATTATCTCATTCTTAGATGAAACTTAATTCTTATTAATCTAATGTGATTATTATAGGGTTTTTTAGTACTAGATATGTTTTTAAACATATTTAAAATGATTATTTTTTACCACTGTATAAGGCTTAATATTGGTAATTTAAAAAATATAAAAAAGAAAATAATTTAGTTAAAAAAGAACAAAAATTGTCATATAAATTGTATTATGTTTGAAAACATAACAGTTAATACTATTTTATGTTATACACTATTAATAGTAACGTCTTCTTCTAAAAAAATATCTATATTTTTATTTACATTGTATTCAAAAGAATTATTATCCACTTCTTCTAAATTCTCATATCCATTATGAAAAAGAGTTTTATCAAGATTTAAATTGGTTTTATTAGAAGCTACTCCATCTTCAGTAAAGCTAATAACAACTTTATGCTCCCTAAACTCTTCTACTTGTAAAATATCATTCAAATCTAAATCCTCTATTAGATCTTCACTTGGATTATTAAACATTCGTATGGATGGAATTTCTGCAAGTTTAGCAAAAGTAATACTGTCAAAGTTAAGTACTGTATCTTCTTGAATAATTAAATCATTATAATCTTTATCACTATCAAAATGAAAAGTTAAATTTTCTTTTATATTACTTTTAATAATTCCATTACTCTCTTCAATAAAGGACTCTCTTTTTTTATCGATTGAATCAACTAACTCCTGACTTAAACGTATATTATCATCAGCATTAGCCAATTCTTCTTTGACAGAGAAATAATCTTTCTTTGCTTCCAAAAGTAATTGTTTGACATTGCTTAAATGCTCTTGACTATCAACTAAGAGAGTTTTTTCATTTATACTATAAATAGTCTCTTCTTTATTACATAACTCTACTACTTTATCATGTCTTTTTTGTGAATTTATAACATCATGTATAATATCTCTTAACGTTGCTTCTTTCTCATCTTTAATGACCAAAAGAGTCTCAAAATGACTTTTTGCATTTACTAAAGATAGATTGGCCTTTTCATTAGCTTGAAATAAAAGCTCTTTGCTACTATTGCTTACTATTTTATTGGCAAATGCTTCTGCCTCTTTAAAAATATTTTGAAACTCATCATTTAAGGATAAATTAGATTGTACAATTTGAGTTTTTTCTTCACTTTTTAAAATAACTTCTTGTGATAATTTATCTTCAAATAGTTCCTCTGGCATTTTTTCTTGATTATGATTTAAAACAATGTAGTACTCTTCTTGAATTCTATTATCTAGAAGCATTGTTTTTGAAAAAACTTCTTCTGATTTTTCCATTTTTGCTTGAGCATATTCTAATGTCTCTTTAATCTCTTTATGTAATTTATCAAATTGATTATATGAAGTTTGCGCCCGTGCTAACATAGCCTGTATATTTGAACTATCAATATCATGTTTTGAAGCTTCCATTGCAATTAATTTTGCTTGCTCAAGAGCGATAGACGCTTTTAAAAACTCTCTTTCAATCATTTTTGAAGAAGCTTCGACTTTATCAAAATAGTTTTTTGAAGCAGCAAAATTATCTTTTGCTGCCAATTGAGCAATTGTTGATGCCTCTTTAAATTTATTAACTAATTCAGCTGAATTAATATCTAAGCTCTCTTTTAATGTAGAGACCTCTACAATTGCTTTTGCATAATTTTCCTGAGTATAATTTAACTCATCTAATAAAATAGTACTCTCTTCAAAAGATTCATTAGCACTTTGATACATTTCATCAATTGAAGCAAGAATTTCTAAGCTTTTTTCAACTTCCTCTTGAAAGTATTGAGAATAATCTATTTCCTCTTCAAAATTACTCTTATTAGAGAGTACTTGTTTATGAGATAGACTTTCATTTAATACACTATTATCAAATATACTATTTTCACTAACTAAGTTTGGTTCAAACGCTATACTGTTTGTTTCAAATTTTTGTAGAGCCGAAGCTTCTAAGGCTTCGATAAGCTTTTCATACGTATCTATACTTTGTAACTCTAACTCTTCTGTTTTAAAATTTAATACAGGAATATCTCTCTCATCTTGATTTGATAAAACATCAACTAATCTGTCAATTATAATTGATTCACCATTTGAATAAGATATTTCCATACTCTTATTATCTGCTATTTTTAAGTCAACATTATTAATGGGCTCATCAATATAAATAACTTCACCTTTATTTAAACTAATTGAGCTATTACTTTTTACTTCTAATTCTCGAAAACTACCATCAGATTGTTTTATCTTAATAATATGAGACATTAATATTCCTTAGCTAACTTTTGACAATTTTATTATTTTGAACCTAAAAGACAATTAAATTTTAGCTAATAGACGACGTAGTTTAAAGATATTTTTAATATTCTCTATGTAATTAAACATATAAATAGTATCTTGAAATATTATTTATTTAAGTTGCTTTTGCTGTGATATTTTTTGCAAAAATTGTATATTTACGATTTAATGATGTTTCAAAATTTTGTGCATTATTCTTAAGCTCTTCATAACTTTTCTTAGCACTATCTCTTTGTCGCCATTTACAATTAATAAAAGTAATATCTTTATTATTATATGCAACAATATCAATATCATTTACTTTGTTATTCCACCAACCACCAATAGCACTAGGAACATATCCTAAAAACTTTTCTGGTTCATGAACAATTAATTCAAGGACATAACGTTTATAAGCATCTTTAACTAATCGATTGCTAAAATCACGGCGGATATGACTTATTACAGGATAATACTCTTTTCTTTTTAAAACAGAACTGTTAGGATAAATATAACAAAACCAAAACTTTAAAAAATTATCCTCTATCTCATAACGTCCAAATTTACTTTTTGATGGATTATCATTTACAGGGATATGTTTTGATAAAATCATAATATCCACAAGCTTTTGCATATAACGTGTTAAATACGAAGATTTAACACTTAAAAAAGTAGCAACATCACCAATCTTTTTATTTCCCATTGCTATAGCATAAAGAATAGAACAATATGTACCTACTTCACTTAATTCATCTTTGATAATACTAAAACCTTCATTGAAAACAAAACTATCATAGTTTAAAAAGTTATCTTTAATATTTAAAATAAAATCCTTTTTAACATCATATAGGGCAAGATACTGAGGATTAGTACCAAATGCAGAATAAACATACATGGTATCATTCTTATTTAAATTAGGAAGCAGTGTTTTAATAATATTAAAGTTTAGTGACCCTAAACGTATATAATTTGAAGCTTTATTAAAAATATTAATATCATCTTTATTGCTAGAGTGAACAGAAGAACAGATAATAATTTGAATGTTTTTAGATTTGAGTTTTCTTCCCCAATAAGTATAAAATGTCTGAAGTAGTTTCTTTTCAGCCTTCATAAGGTGATGAAAATCATCAAAAACAATTATTGTTTTTGTATCAACTTCACAAAGTGCTATTAAAGTTAATAAAGACTTTAAATCCGTTACTTTTTCATCTATCTTAATTTTAAAAAAAGTAGTAACTTGTCGAGATAAACTTTCAAAAAGTAAAGAGGGTACCATTTCAATACAGGAGAGATATAGTGCATTTTTTTCAGCAATATAGGCATTGATTAAAGAGGTTTTCCCTACCTTTCTTCGACCAAAAATAAAGCTGAAACTTGAAACTGGTTTGGCAAAATCTTTTTCCAATAGTGCTAATTCATCATCCCTAAAAGCAAACATTATGTTACCTTTCATAATAGATGATTAATTCTAAAGTTATTTTTCTTAATCCCCTCTTAGCAAGACAATGATTATAAACTAACGGATTTTTTTGATTTTGTATTTCGAAATTTTATAAATTGAAGAAGAACCAACATCACTAAAACCACCTTTTGTTTCTGCAATAACATCTGCACTCTTTTTTGCAAAAGTATCATCAAATGATTTTCCTGTTAGATTAGCTGAAGTTGAAAAAAGAGGTGGCATTTTTTTTGTAAAATTATAATAATTAGAGTTTTTTGAAACGGTACGATAAGAGTTCCCATTAGGATAAATAAAAGTTGTTTTATTAGCTTTTCTAACCATTTTTTTATATTTTTTAGGGATTCGTGTTTGTTGATTGAGGGTTTTTAAACTATCAACTGTTTGAAGAATTTTTTGAGTAATTGGCCGTTGCTTTATACTTGAGAGTTTCTCATCATCAGTTGATGAGAAACCCACAGTTGTATCTGTTTGAACTAAATATACTTTTGTATTATCCATTAGTCATTTAAAAATTCTTGAATAGATTTAACACCTATTCCATCTTTTTGTCTTAATGCTTTCATCGCTTCAACACAAGCAAGTGCAGCAGCTGCAGTTGTAACATAAGGAATATTCTCTTTTAATACTGCCCTTCTAATGTTTTGACCATCTGATTTTGACGACTCTTTACCATCACTTGTATTAAATGCTAATGCAATCTCACCATTTGTAATACTATCAGTAATATTTGGTCGTCCTTCAGAAATCTTAAGTACTTTCTCACACTCAATTCCAGCTTCTGTAATCGATTTATGTGTTCCACCTGTTGCAACAACTGAAAAACCTTCATTAACTAAACCTTGTGCAATTTTTGGAGCAAACTCTTTATCTAAATCACATAAAGAAATAAATACTTTTCCCTCACGTGGTAAATCATTTTTAGCAGCACTTTGTGCTTTTGCATAAGAGGTTCCAAAATTATCAGAAATACCCATAACTTCACCGGTTGATTTCATCTCAGGTGTTAAGATTGGGTCTGAACCAGAGAGTTTATTAAATGGGAAAACAGCTTCTTTAATTGCTACATGATCTTTTAAGATTGGTTTTAATACACCATTATCTTCATAAACAATATCAGCATTATAAACATCAAGTGCACTTCTTAAAGATTCACCCCACATAACACGAGTTGCTACTTTAGCTAATGGCATACCTGTTGCTTTAGATACAAAAGGAACTGTTCTTGAAGCTCTTGGATTAACTTCAATTAAATAAATTTGTCCTTTATGAATTGCATATTGTGTATTCATTAAACCAACAACACCAAGCCCTAGTGCCATTGCTTTTGTTTTTTCTTCAAGCTCTTTAATAAGCTCAGGTGCAATAGATACAGGAGGTAATGAACAAGCAGAGTCTCCAGAGTGAACACCTGCTTCCTCAATATGCTGCATAATACCACCAATATAAACTTCTTTACCATCACAAATACAATCAACATCAAGTTCAATTGCTCTATCTAAGAATTTATCAATAAGTACTGGAGCATCATTAGAAACAGATACTGCTTCATCCATATATTTCTTTAATTCATCAGTTGAGTAAACAATTCGCATACCTCGACCACCAAGTACAAATGAAGGTCTAACTAATACAGGGTATCCAATTCTCTCAGCAATTTCTATTGCCTCACCAACTTCTACTGCTGTTCCATTATCTGGTTGTAAAAGTCCAACTTTTTCAACAAACGTTGAGAACTTTTCTCTATCTTCTGCTAAATCAATAACTTCTGCTGTTGTACCAATAATTTTACCACCGAAATCGTGGATTGCATTTGCAAGCTTCAGTGGTGTTTGTCCACCAAAGTGTACAATAATACCATCTGGTTGTTCAGTTTCAATTACTGATCTTACGTGTTCAAAATCAATTGGTTCAAAATATAAAATATCAGAAGTATCATAGTCAGTTGATACAGTTTCAGGATTACAGTTATACATAATTGTTTTTACTCCAATCTCATTTAAAGCAAATGAAGCATGTACACAACAATAATCAAACTCGATACCTTGACCAATTCTATTTGGACCACCACCAATAATTAATACTTTTTTCTCATCATCTTGTTTTGCAACTTTTGGTAACTTTGTAATATTAGTTGTTGAATAAAGATATGGAGTAAGTGCTTTAAACTCAGCCGCACACGTATCAACTTCATTATACTCAAAATCAACACCTAAAGATTTTCTAGCTTGATAAATATCTTCTTCTAATTTTCCTATTAATTTTGCAATCATTGCATCAGAGAAACCATTTGTTTTAGCATTTCTCATTTCTGCTTCATTAGTTAAAATTGATTCATCTATAGATTGCTCGATATTATACATTTCTCTAAATTTACTTAAGAACCATGGATCAATAGCACATAAATCAAATATCTCTTCATTTGTAAGACCTTTTCTATATGCTTCCATTACGTATCTTAATCTATCTGCATTTGGTCGTCTAATTTCTGCTTTAATTTTCTCTAAATCATCACAAATTGGATCAAAACCTACAATACCTGTTTCCATAGAACAAAGTGCTTTTTGGATTGATTCATTAAATGTTCTACCCATAGACATAACTTCGCCAACAGATTTCATACCTGTAGTTAATGTAGAGTTTGCTTTAGGGAACTTTTCAAAAGTAAATCGTGGAATCTTTGTAACAATGTAATCAATTACTGGTTCAAATGATGCAGTTGTTCCTGTAATATCATTTTGAATCTCATCTAATGTAAATCCAACTGCTAATAAAGTTGCCACTTTTGCAATTGGATAACCAGTTGCCTTAGATGCAAGGGCAGAAGATCGTGAAACTCTTGGGTTCATCTCAATAACAATCATTCTTCCAGTTTTTGGACAAATTGAGAACTGAACATTTGAACCACCTGTGTCAACACCAATTTCTCTAAGAATTGCAAAAGAGGCATTTCTCATATCTTGGTACTCTTTATCGGTTAACGTCAACGCTGGTGCAATAGTTACAGAGTCACCTGTATGAACACCCATAGGGTCTAAGTTTTCAATTGAACATACGATAATACAGTTATCTTTTCTATCTCGGATAACTTCCATCTCGTACTCTTTCCAACCAAGCATTGATTCCATAATTTCAATCTCATTAATTGGAGATGCTTCAATACCAGCTTCAGCTAATGCTTTAAACTCTTCCATGTTATATGCAACACCAGAACCACCACCTGCAAGAGTAAATGATGCTCTTGAAATTACTGGGAAACCAATCTCTTTTGCCACCTTTATAGCTTCATCAACTGTGTATGCATTGGCACTTTTTGGTAAATCCATACCAATTTTAATCATTGCTTCATTAAAAAGGTGTCTATCTTCACCTTTTTTAATAGCATCAGGATGCGCTCCTAAAAACTGAACACCTTCAAGCATTCCTTTATCATACATTGATGTTGCAACATTCAGTGCCGTTTGTCCACCCATTGTTGGTAAAATAGCATCAATTTTCTCTTTTTCAATAATTTTTGCAACCACTTCTTCTGTGATTGGTTCAATATATGTTTTATCAGCAAACTCTGGGTCTGTCATAATAGTTGCTGGGTTTGAGTTAATCAACACAACTCGATAACCTAACTCTTTTAATGTTTTAGTTGCTTGTGTACCAGAGTAGTCAAACTCACACGCTTGTCCAATAATAATTGGTCCTGAACCGATAAGTAAAATAGATTTTATATCTTCTCTTTTTGGCATTTAGTTCCCCGTATATCTTTGATTAATTGTTGTTAAAAATTTGGATAGTGTATCTAAAAAGTGCTTAAGATTTTGTTAGGAAAAGAATAGTTTTAGAACAGTGAAATAATTTTTATAAATTTTAGAAACTTGGTATCAAAAGATACCAAGTTTTTAGCTTGTAGGAAGATTGAATTTTTGATTTTGTAAGAGACCCTCTTCATCAAATGATAAATAGTAAAGAATATCTTTTTTCACAGGTAATCCACTTAAATATCGAATTGCTAGATTTGCCTGCAGTGAACCAATATGCATTACAATTGGACATGCAATTCCATTTGGTTTTCGATCATTAATTTGAAAAACTGCTTCGTATGAAGCTTTTTCAAAGAAACAGACTTGTCCATGAAACTCTTCTACTGAGCCATAAATCCAAGCTTGGTTGTTTTTCATACAATATTCATTAATATCTGCTCGAGTTGGCAAGTTATCTGTTCCATCGATAATTAAATCAAACTCTAAACCTCGTTTTGCAAAATCTTGAAAACTCTCTTTATATGCAGTAACTTTAGTATAAGGACATCGAGATTCAACAAGCTCTTTTAAAACTTCACATTTAGCTTTTCCATCATCACCAACTTTAAATCCAATTTGTCGATGAATATTATGTACACCAACTTCATCAAAATCAACAAAAGCAAATTCACCAATACCTGATGCACCCAATGCAATTGCTAAAGTACAACCAAGTCCACCAGAACCAATAATTGCAACTTTTTTACCTTGTAACGAGTCTTGTGTTTCTTGACCCCAAAGTTTAATTTGACGATTAAAATATTCGTTTATTTCTTCCATATTGTGCCTCACTATTAACTATATTTATGAAAATTATAGCATAAGGTTATAATAATCAGTTTAATCTAGGTCAAGATTTATTTATTTAATTCTTCGAAGTTTAACTTAGCAGTATCAAGGAGTTTTTGAGCCTCTTCTATCTCTTTAATTCCATCTTTATAAATCTTGACTGAATTACTCAGGGTTATTTCGGGATCAGTTAATTGTTCTAGAAGTTGTTTTGCAGAGTCAATTTTCTCTTCAAAGCTCATCTCTTTTTCTTCACTCATTGTTTATCCTATCTTATTATCTAATATATCAATAATATAATCTTTAAATTTATCCAACTCAACTAAAAAAGAGTCATGTCCATGGGTTGATTCTATCATCTTATATGTCACATTCTCTTTTCCTAACTCTTTCATTGTGGTATATATCTCTTCCATCTCTTCTGGAAAAAACAATACATCATCAGAAAAGGAGATTAGATGTAATTGACATTGTATTTTTGCTAACGCATCTTCAAGCTTATCACTTCCTCGTGCTGCATTAAAAATATTCATTGTCTTACATATGTATAAATATGACAATGGATCAAAAATTTTTGGAAAATTGTATGCATTATATTCTAAATATCGCTCTACTTCAAAACGTCCAAAAAGTTCATAAAGTCCATCTGTATGAGCGTAGTTTCTTCCAAACTTTTCATTCATCGAGTTTGGTCCAACATAAGCAATCAATCCTGCCATTCGACCAATTGCAAGTCCAGGTAAACCATTTGCAATCAAATCATCTTTTTCATAATTTCCATTTTTAAATAAAGGATCATGACGTATGGCTTCCATTGCTATTTTATTAGAAGCAATTGCCCATGGTCGTGTATAAGCTGTCGTTGCCATAGGAATAATAATATCAGCAAATTTAGGATACTCAATTGCATAACAAATTGCCTGCATTCCACCCATAGAACCACCAATCACCGCTCGCACATGATGAATACCTAAAGAATCAAATAAAATACGTTGGGCTTTTACAATATCAGAAATCGTTAATACAGGAAATTTAAATCGATACGGCTCATCACTTGGATAATTTGGACTCATTGGTGAAGTTGAACCAAAACATGAACCTATATTATTAGTACAAATAACAAAATATTTTGTCGTATCAATGGTTTTACCATCTCCAATAAAATTATCCCACCATCCAGGCTTTGCTTCATCACCGTATCTTCCTGCTGCATGATGAGACCCCGAAAGTGCATGACAAATCACAATAACATTGGATTTATCTTCATTTAATTCCCCGTAAGTTTCGTAAATAATTTCATAAGGTTCAAGTATTCGACCACTCTCTAAATATAATGGATTTGTAAAATGAGCCGTTTTTGTTTCAATTTTCATAATAAATAGTATTCTTTAGTTTTATTTTCGCAATTGTATCAAATTGTTTATAAAAGTGTCATTTATAGGGGTTTGTAAGATTCTACTTTAATGTAAGGCTAGAGCATCTAACTCTTTTAAATAGGATTCTTTTTTTACATCTGTCATAAACGAAGCTTCAAAACTATTACGTACTAACTTTAAAATTTCTACTTTTGATAATTTAAGAGATTGATAAATTGAATAAAAATTATCATTTAAATAACCATTAAAATATGCAGGATCATCTGAGTTCACAGTTACTAAAATACCCTCATGTAACATTGTTTTTAAATTGTGTTTTTCCATTGAAGAAAAAACCTTTAAAGCAACATTTGAGTGAGGGCAAACTGTTAATGGTATTTGCTCTTTTTTTAATCGTTGCATTAACTCTTGAGAGTGTATAGCTTGTACACCATGGTCAATGCGTTCAACCTCTAAAATATCTAAAGCTTCATAGATATACGAAACATCTGCTTCTTCACCAGCGTGAGCAACAAGATGTAAACCGTCCTGTTTAGCACGTTGAAATATATTTTTAAATTTTGAAGGTGGATTATTTAACTCAGAAGAATCCAACCCAATACCATCAATATATTCATGGAACTCTAAGGACTCTTCATAGGTTTTAATAGCACTCTCCTGGGACAAATGTCGTAAAAAACACATAATGATTTTTGAACTAATACCTAGCTTTTTTTGTGCATCCACAAGAGCTTGTTTGATACCTAAAATAACCGTTTTAAAAGCAACTCCTCGCTCAATATGTGTTTGAGGATCAAAGAAAATTTCTGTGTGCACGATATTGTCCTCATTACATTTTAAAATATATGCCCAGGTTAAATCATAAAAATCTTCTTGAGTTATTAAGACTTTTGCCCCTGCATAATAGATATCTAAAAAATCTTGTAAATTAGAAAACTCATAGGCAGCTTTTACCTCTTCAACTGTTTTATAGGGTATCTCTATTTTATTTTTCTTTGCAAGTTCAAACATCATTTCGGGTTCTAAAGAACCTTCAATATGAATATGCAATTCTGTTTTTGGTAATGCTTTTATAAACTCTATCATTACGCCTCTATTGTAATTTTGTTTTCATAATTGATTGCCATGTTTCATCAGGGCACCACTCTTCTAATAGTGACAAATCAATATCATCAAAAGGTGTTCGTAAAATATACTTATGAAATACATACATAAATGCTGTTACTCGGTAATTCATAATACAATGCACCCACACTTTACGGTGAGATAAGGCTTCTAAAAGTTCAATAAAATCAAGAAGGTTGGCTTCTGTTGGTTCAGTAAACTCCACAGGAATATGAAAATAATTCATTCCTAAGTTAGTTACAATTTTATCTTCATTATCTAATCTTCCTTCACTATGACAAACTGCTAAGTTAATCACATACTCATACCCTTCATTAGCAATCTTTTCAAACTCATCTTGGGTTGGTTGTCCAGAGGTTGCAATGTTTTCATTGATCTTTATGTAGTTATTAATAGATTCCATAACATTCCTTAGTATGAAGATAATTTAGAGGTGCCCTTTATTATAACAAAGTTTAATACAATCCCTATTAACTTATGCATTTTTATTAACATACCTTTAAAGAATTTTTTTTTACACTACTGCAATAAAAACCTAAAGAGCCCTATGAAAAACTTTGAAGCCATACTTAATCAAACCTACACTTTTGGAAACTGTAATATTTGTGACGCTCGTTGTTGTGATGGGAACAGAGGTTCTACCTTTTCCCAGCTTATTTTAGCTGATTTTGAAGTTGTTTATAAAAACTTCCCCATCGTTTTTTTACTAGGTGAATTAGGCTACTTAAAACCTGTTGTAATACTGAGTAACGGAAGAGGCTTTTGTCGATATATTCAGGATATGAAGTGTGTTATTTATGATGAACGTCCAAGTGTTTGTAAACTCTATCCTTTAAGCCCTCACTTAGATAACAAAACGTACATCGATACAACTTGTCCTGCACTCAATGAGTTAGGAAATCCTATTACCAAAGAAGGAGTTGTCCAAAAAGATTTTTTTCATAAAAGTCTTATTGATTATCAAGGTAAATATATTGATACCCATAACCATTTTGAACAATTTAATAAAAAAGAAAATTTAGACAAAGCTCTTACTATTAATACAAACACCTTTTATAAATTTAAAAAAGATTTTGATGATGAGTTTATCAAGATGCATTTAGAATCGTTACACCATATTGATGACTACTTTATAAATTAGTTAGTTTCTCTTCATACTCTAATGTGATTTCATCAAACTGATGTTGAACTTCTTCAAGTTCTTCAAACTTTTCTTCTACTTCTTGTTCATATTTTCGTACAATTGAAGAGAGTTCAATAACTTTACTATTATCCCCTTGATTAGAAGCTAAGATTAAAGCTTCTTGCTCTTTTTCAACCATCACTTCTACTTCAATAATTCGATTCTCTAACTTTTCAATACGTTTTTTTAGAGGAGAAGTTAATTTGTTACGTTCAGTTATAAGTGCACTTCGTAGTTTTTTATTCTCTTTTTTGTTCACCTTTGGAGCCGATTTAACTTTTGACTCAATCTCTTCCTCTTCCCATCCAATTTTTTCTAGGAACTCATCATAATTTCCATCAAAATAGGAAGCACCCTCTTTAGCAAAAATAATTAATCGATCACAAACACGACGAAGTAACTCTTCACTGTGTGTGACAATAATACACGAACCCTCAAAGTTTTTAATAGCCGTCGTCAAAGCATCAATTGAGTTCATATCAAGGTGATTGGTAGGCTCATCCAAAAACAAAAGATTCACCTCCTTTGCTAAAATCTGCCCTAACATCACTCGACTCTTTTCACCTCCAGAAAGTAATGAGACTTTTTTCTTAGCGTTATCTCCACTAAACATCATTGAACCACAAATACCTCGAACTATTGCTTCAGGAAGTTTAGGGTTAGTCACATAAATTTCATCCATCACACTATTGTTTGGGTTTAAATGATTAATATTGGTTTGTCCAAAGTGACCAAAAGTAGTAGTACCATGAAAATCAACACTACCACTTAAAGGTTTAAGTTCACCAGCAATTGTGTTAAGCAGAGTTGATTTTCCCTTACCATTTTTTCCAATAATTCCAAGGGTTTCCCCTTTTTTCAAAGTAAAGGCAATATTTTTAAAGAGTATTGTATCAGGACTATATCCAAAACTAATTCCTTTAACATCCAATAAAACTTTTGCAGGCGTTTGTTTAAAATTAAAATCAAACGCTAAAGTTGCATCATTAGCTAAAGAATCAAAATCCTCCATCTTCTCTAAAAGTTTAACTTTTGATTGTGCTTGAGCCGCAGTAGAAGCTCGTGCTTTATTTTTAGCAATAAACTCTTCTAACTCTTTACGTTTTTTTTCTTGTGAAAAACGCTGTTTTTCATAGTGTTCATCATTGGATTCTAATTGCTCATAAAATTTATGAGTATTTCCAGGAATTAAATATAAACTCTTTCTAGTTATTCCCATAGTATGTGTAGTAATACTATCCATGAAATCTCTATCATGGGTGATTAAAATAACTTCACCATCAAAATTTTTCAAAAAATTTCGCAACCAACGAAGTGAGACAATATCTAGGTAGTTAGTTGGCTCATCAAGAAGCAAAAGATTAGGTTCTGTTAATAATAGTTTGGCTAAATTAATTCGAATTTGGTAACCACCAGAAAACGAAAGTGGTGATTTATCTAAATCTTCTTGTGTAAATCCTAAACCAAAAAGAATCTTTTCAACCTTATAAAGACTAAATTTATCTTCTTCACATAGGGCTAAAGCTGTTTCATCACGAAGTGACTTTTGACTAAAATGTAAATGCTGTTTAAGTGCCCCAATTTTATACCCTTTTGGAATAGTAATTTCACCACTATCAGGATGTTCTTCATCTAAGATTAGTTTAAATAGTGTTGATTTTCCACTTCCATTTCGTCCCACTAAACCTACACGATTACCACTATTGAGTCTAAAATTTAAGTCACTAAAAAGCTCTTGGCTTCCAAAGTTTTTCGAAATATTTGTAAGTTGTATCA
>CAZIES010000057.1:0-13342 GCA_964538295.1 uncultured Arcobacter sp.
GTTGAGCGGGTTTTAAAAATGGTTGATTCGGTTTTACTTCTTGTAGATGCGCAAGAGGGTGTTATGCCTCAAACAAAATTTGTTGTTAAAAAAGCCCTACAATTAGGTCACCGACCAATTGTAGTTGTTAATAAAATTGATAAACCAGCTGGTGAGCCAGATAGAGTAGTTGATGAGGTATTTGACCTGTTTGACCAAATGGGAGCAAATGAAGAGCAACTTGAATTTCCAGTTATCTATGCAGCTGCAAGAGATGGTTATGCGATGCATGACTTAGGTGATGAGAAGAAAGATTTACAACCACTATTTGAAACAATTTTAAGTGAAGTTCCAAAACCACAAGGTAGTGAAGATAATGGTCTTCAACTTCAAGTATTTACCCTTGATTATGATAACTTTATTGGAAAAATTGGTATTGCGCGTATCTTTAATGGAACAATCTCTATGGGTGAGACAGTGACATTAGTAAAAGCAGATGGTGAGCAAGTTAAAGGAAGAGTTTCTAAATTGATTGGTTTTAAAGGTTTAGAAAGAATTGAAATTGATAGAGCAGGAGCTGGTGATATTTGTGCAGTTGCTGGATTTGAAACAATTGATGTAGGAGATTCTTTATGTGACCCTGCAAATCCAATGCCACTTGACCCAATGCATATTGAAGAGCCAACACTTTCTGTAACTTTTGCAGTAAATGATTCTCCATTAGCAGGAACTGAAGGTAAGTTTGTAACTTCAAACAAAATTGATGAAAGATTAGCTGCTGAAATGAACACTAATATTGCGATGAATTATGAGCAAATTGGTGAAGGTAAATTTAAAGTAAACGGAAGAGGTGAACTTCAAATTACTATTCTTGCTGAAAATATGCGACGAGAAGGATTTGAGTTCTCTATTGGTCGACCAGAAGTAATTACCAAAGAAGAGAATGGTGTTGTTTTTGAACCATTTGAGCATCTTGTAATTGATACACCAGATGAGTTCTCTGGAGCAATTATTGAAAAGCTTGGAAAACGAAAAGCAAATATGACAAACATGGTACCAATGGGTGCTGGATTTACACGACTAGAGTTTGAGATTCCTGCAAGAGGATTAATTGGTATTCGAACTGAGTTCTTAACAGAAACAAAAGGTGAGGGTGTTATGAACCACTCATTCTTAGAGTTTAGACCATACTCCGGAACAGTTGAATCACGAAAATATGGAGCACTTGTTTCAATGGAGAGTGGAGAAGCGTTAGGTTACTCAATTTTCAACTTACAAGATAGAGGGGTTATGATGATTAAACCTCAAGATAAAGTTTATGTTGGAATGGTAATTGGTGAGCACGCAAAATCAAATGACTTAGATGTAAATCCTATTAAAGGTAAAGCATTAACAAACGTTAGGGCTTCAGGATCAGATGATGCAATTAAGCTTATCCCACCAAGAGAGATGTCCTTAGAAAATGCCTTAGAGTGGATTGAAGAGGATGAACTTGTGGAAGTAACACCACAAACAATTAGGGTAAGAAAAAGAGAATTAGACCCAACAACACGAAAAAGAGCAGCAAAAAAAGCGAAGTACGCGGATGAATAGAAACTAGTTTTTCTATTTTCAAAAGGGGAAGAGCTTAATTGCTCTTCCCCTTTTTTTTTGCCTGTAAACAGGATTGCATGCTTGAAAAATGAAAATTAAATAAAAAAGGAGACGAATGGTCGATGATATGTCCTCCAGGTGGAGAATAAAAAGAGAATTTAGGTACTAGGAGATTTTATTCTCCTAGGAATAAGAGCAACTCGTTGCTCTCTTTAGGATTTGTTTCTTTAGGTGAAATTTATTTTCACCGTTAAAAGAAATGGATATGATAGGAGAATAAAATGACAATTAATACTAATAAAAAAGATTATATTATCGTTATAGCAATTTATTTTATAACAATTAGTACAACCTTTGTTGCAATTGCATAATAGCAAGATTCGGATTGTGAAAAAAATTTAAATCCAATAAACTTTCAATAAAAAGGTTTATAATGAGTTTTAAAAATTGGACTTTATTAATAGGACTTTCCCTTCTATGGGGAGGTTCTTTTTATTTTATTGAAAAAGCATTGATTCATTTTAGTTTTGAGCAAGTGGTTTTTTTCAGGGTATTTTTTGCTTCTTTAGTGATATTTATTGTTATTGTGGTGCAAAGAATCCCTTTTATTTTTAATCTTAAAGTATGGGGTGCATTTTTAGTTATGGGACTTTTAAATAATGTGATTCCTTTTTTAGCAATTACCTATGCTCAAGAGTCAATTACAGCCTCACTGGCTTCTCTTTTTAATGCTACAACACCAATTTTTACAGCTATTTTTGCCCACTTTTTAACTAATGATGAAAAAGTGAGTAAAGAAAAAATTGTAGGTATTTTGCTAGGCTTTATAGGTATGGGAATATTGCTTTCTCCTCAAGGGTTTGGTAATTTTGAATTCATGGCAGTTTTTGCAATATTAGGGGCAGTTTCGTACGCTTTTGCAGGTATTTTTGGCAAACGATTAAAAAAATATCCACCGTTGTTTAATGTGTTTGGGATGTTAAGTAGTAGTACGATTGTGATGTATATGCTTTTTAGTACGACTATTTATAAGGTGACAGCAAACAGTATATATGAGTTTAATGATATTTTTTTATTAGCAATTCTTTCGACGGCATTAGCTTATGTGATCTATTTTAGACTACTTTTTAGTGTGGGTGCAGTAAAATTACTTTTAGTAACCTATTTAATTCCTATAAGTGCTTCACTTTTAGGAGTACTATTTTTAAATGAAGTATTTAGCATAACTATGGTCTTGGGAGCTTTATTTATTTTTGTTTCCCTAGGGTTAATTAATAAAAAAGAGTCGTTATGAACAGTTTAGAACAGCAATCAAACCACTATGAAAAAATCAAGCAAGCAATAGAGTATTTTGACGAGAATTATAAATATCAGCCCTCTTTAGAAGAGGTTGCCAAACAGGTTCATTTGAGTAAACACCATTTTTCAAGAGTTTTTAAAGAGTATGTGGGTGTTACTCCTATGCAGTTTTTGCAAGCTACTACACTACAGCATGCTAAAAAACATCTAGAAAACTCCAAATCAATACTAGAGACTTCTTTAGATGTAGGGCTTTCAAGCTCTAGTAGACTGCATGATTTGTTTTTAAACTTTGAAGCTATTACACCAAATGAGTACAAAAAATTAGGAGAACAGTTAACAATCACTTATGGTGTGGGGTACTCTCCATTTGGAAAAGCTTTTATAGCTCAGAGTACTAGGGGTATTATGGCGTTGATGTTTTATGAAGAGAGTTATGACGAAATCTTAGTACGTATTAAAAAAGATTGGGCAAATGCAGCGTTTATTCATGATGATAAATTGGTTCAAAATAGTTTAGATTCTATATTTATTCATCATAATAAACAAAAACTTTTTGTTAAAGGAACGAACTTACAAGTTAATGTTTGGAAAGCACTCTTGACAATTCCTCAAGGAAATCTAACAACTTATAGTGATGTAGCAAAAAAGATAGGTAATGAAAAAGCAGTTCGTGCAGTAGCCTCTTCTATTGGGAAAAACCCTATTTCAGTTTTAATTCCTTGTCATAGGGTAGTAGGAAAAACTGCTGCTATGAGTGGATATGCTTGGGGAATTAATCGTAAACGGATTATTCTAGCTTGTGAAGCATTAAGAAATACAGAAAAATAGCACTAAATATGAAATAGTGCTAGAAATTCATAAATTTAGTAAAAGCCTAAAAATAGGGCATATTTAAATAGTATTTAGCACTTTAAGAGAGTATTTGCTAAATTTATTAGCACTTCTTATTGACAAGTGCTAATAAATAGTGTTATAATTCCATTAAGTTGATAGGGTAGTTATCAACAAATTGATTTAAAGGAGTTCATCATGTTCTTAACTAAATTTGATCCATTTAAACAGATGAGAGATATTGAAAGCTCTCTTTATACGTATCCAACTACGAGCGAAGGAGTCAGTGGTTTTGTTCCTGTCGTTAATACACGAGAGGGTGAGTTTGCCTATCATATTGATGTGGATTTACCAGGTGTAAAAAAAGATGATATAAAAGTTGATATTCATAAAGATATTTTAACTATTTCAGGAGAGCGAAAAACGAAAGAAGAGGTTAAAGAAGAAGATTATTATAAAGTTGAAACTTCATTTGGTAAGTTTTCTCGAAGTTTTACTCTTCCTGATAGTGCAGATATTGAACATATTGAAGCCTGTTCCAATGATGGTGTTTTGGAAGTTATTGTTCCAAAACTTGATAAAGAAAAAAGTAAAAAAAGTATAGAAATTAAGTAAAGAAGAGATTTCCCCTCTCTTCTTTAAAAAAAGGAAGAGAATGAAAACAATTAAAAAAAATATACAAACCAATAAAACAGATTATTTGATTACCATGACAATTTATGGTATTACGATGTTAACAACATTTATCTATATTGCTCAGTAAACTCTAATAAGTTTCCCACCCCAAAAAAGTGAATAAAATATTTTTAAAAGAGGCGTTCTCCTTGCCTCTTTTTTAGGCTTATTTGTTTTTAATAATTTTAATTAAAATATAAAGTGCTAATATAAAGGTGATAGTATTAGCTAAAATCATGGGATAACTTACTAAATAGATTCCATAGATTAGCCAAAACAATACACCTGTTGTAAACATTAAAAAAGTTGCTAAGGATAAGTCAGCAGTGTGATTGGTATGATATATTTTTAGAACTTGTGGGATAAAAGCAATGGTAGTTAATAGAGCCGCTAAGAAACCTATGATTTCAAACATATTAGCCTCTTTTTAGGGTTAAGTGAGTGATTTCAGCACTAGCAGCCAATCGCATAGGAGGACCCCAAAATCCTGTCCCTTTATTTACATAGATTTGGGTTTGCTCATTATGCTGATGTAAACCTTTGACATAAGGTTGTGCAAGTTTGACCAAATAGTTAAAAGGAAAAATTTGTCCGCCATGGGTATGACCACTGAGCATTAAATCAACATTGACTACCTCTTCAATATATTTTGGCTGATGGGCTAGTAGTACTGTTGGGCTTTGGCTTGTACCTATAAGGGCTTTATTAATATCAGGTTTCATATCATCAATACGGTAACCAAATATATCATACACCCCAGCAAGATTAAATCCTTGATCTTTATCACCAATATAAGTATTACTGTTTTCTAAAGAGTGAATTCCTAGTGTGCTAAGATAATCCATAATTGTTCGTGCCCCATGAAAATACTCATGATTTCCCACAATAAAATAGGTACCATAAGTACTTTTTAAATTGCCTAATTCATTGATAGCATCTTTAACATAGTTGATATCAGTATCAATTAAATCACCTGTAATAGCAATAACATCAGGTTTTAACTTATTAACTCTTTGTACGATAGAGGCAATAAACTTTTGGTCAATTAAGCCTCCAATATGCACATCACTTAGTTGTACAATGGTGTACTCTTTTTGTAGACCTTTTATGGATACATCAACCTTTTCAAGGTAAGTGTGTTGGGCATTGTAAACTGATTTGGCAGTAACACTTGAGGCTAAGGCAACAGAGCCTAAATCTAATGAACGTTTAAAAAAGTCTCGCCGTTTTTCATTGGGACTTACACGAATAAGCAGATGAAAAATTTCATAAATAAGGGTACTAATAAAAAGAATAAAGATTACCCCAATAGGTAAACTAAAAAGAAAATAGATAGGCGCCGGCACACTAATATAATAACGGGATAACATATAACAGATAATTCCCATGAAATTAAGTACTAAAAAGGCTTTAAAGAGTAGTTTTGTTCGGGGTTTAAAATCAACTTTATTGATAAAGCGTCGCGAAATATACCACGAAAGTAGGGCAAATACGGTTAAAAAAATGGAGGCAAATATTAAAAATCTCATAGGAAATTATACTAAGAGACTTTTAATGATTTGTTAATAATTGATTCTAGTTTAGATACTTACTTTTAAAATAGAGGCTTTAATTGCTTCAAGAAGGGTATCTATCTCCTCTTTAGTTTGAGAATAATGTATAGAAATACGTAACCAACCAGGTTTTTCACCAAGCTTTAATTGATCTGTTAATCCTAATAAATCATGCCCATAAGGCCCTGCACAGGAGCATCCTGCTCTCGTTTGAACACCAGAGTCTTGGGAGATAATATCACATATTTCATATGGATCAAGCTCTCCAATATTAAAAGAGATGATCCCAATGTTTTGACTCTCCTGATTTCCATAAATAGAGATATTGGGAAGTTTTTGAAGCTCTTTTAGAAAATAGTTAATATTCTCTTCTTTGGCTTTTTGAATAAATTCAAATCCTATCTCATTGCGTAGTTGATAAGCAAGAGAAGCACGAATTAGTTGTAAAATACCAGGTGTTCCTGGTGTTTCTCTTGCTTCTATATCCTTTTCATAGGTTTGACCGGTTCGACTTACATATTCAACAGTTCCTCCACCAGCAAATGAGGGTGCAATATCATCATGGATAAGTGTTTTTCGAATAGCAAGCAGTCCACAGCTTCCAGGACCTCCTAAAAGTTTATGGGGTGACATCACTAAAGCATCATAAAGTTCACAAGGAATATTCATATAAGGAGAGCTTGCTGCTGCATCAAAACAGACCGTTGCCCCATAAAGACGAAGTAGTCTTGAAATCTCTTCGTAAGGGGTGATAATACCCGTAACATTAGAGGCAATACAAAAACATCCAATGATTTCTCGATGGTGATTCTCTTGTAAAATCTCTTTGAGCTGTCGTAAATCAATAAGCCCTTCAGGGGTGAGTTTAATCCGTTTAACTTCACATAAGGCTTCTCGATAACTGACTTCGTTTGAGTGGTGCTCATAAGGACCTACGATGATAAGAGGCAGTTTCTTTTTAGCAATGGTAATGTTAAAGCGTTTTACTGTTGCAGGAGGAATATAAAGCCCCATAATCTCTTGAAAACGTTTTATTGCTGCTGTTGCTCCACAACCATTTGGAATGATTGCAAACTCATCATTGAGTTCTAAAGATTTTTTTAGATTCTCTTTGGCTTGGGTATAGTATTCGCTTGTAGTTGCTGCCATACCCGCCTCTTTGGAGTGGGTATTAGCGTACGTTGTTAACACATCATGGATTCGGTTCTCAATCTGCCTAAAGGCTAATCCAGAAGCGGTATAATCAAAATATAGATTCTTGTGTTTTCCAATCGTATTATATTTTATAAATTGTAATTTATCGGCATCTTCATTAAAGAAGGGTCGAAATAAACTCTTCATCGGCTACTTTCTCATTTAAAAATTTGTTCATTACTGTAGAGTCACTTTGAATGTAGGCATCAATTAGTTTTTCTACGGTTGAATTAATTTTATCAGGAGTCATCTTAATACCTGTTTTTTGTCCAAAAGCAGACGCTGTCCCTTCTAAGTTTCCACCTAAAATAAGCTCAAAACCAGGTACTGATTTACCCTCTTCATTTTTAACTTTAGCTCCAAGTAATCCAATATCTACCACATGGGGGTGTGCACATGAGTTTGGACAACCATTCACTGAAATAGAAACGGTCTCTTCAAAGTTTGGAAACTTTTTCTCTAAATAATCCGCTAAATCTATCGCTTGATTTTTTGTTTCACTAATGGCAAATTTACAAAAGTTTAGTCCTGTACATGAAATGGTTCGTGCTTTAAAAGGGCTTGGAGTTGCATCCACACCAATGTTAGCTAAATCAGTAGCTAAATCTTGCGCTTTTGCTGTTGGTACATCAGCAATGACAAAGTTTTGTGTTGCTGTTACTTTAATGGTTGTTGCATCATGTTTTTCAAGCAAGTTAGCTAAGGCAAATAGACCAACACTACCAATATGTCCACCATTGATGGCACACCCGATATAGCTTTGTGCTTTCACTTTTGATTCATGAATTCCAAAGTGTTCTCGTTGCGCGTATGGAGTAAACTCTTGAATTTTTTCATCTTTGAGTTTGAATTTTACTTTTTCATGAAGTGCTTCTTTGAATTTCTCAACACCCCATGCTTCAAGTAGATGCCCCAGACGTGCTTTTCGTCGACTTTCTCTTAATCCATGATCTCTATAGATAGTACTTACTGCTTTTACTGTTGGTAGCACTTGTGATGGAGTAACATAACCAATATGGGTTGCAATTCGTTTATTTGAACCTAGACCTCCACCTACACTTACATCAAAAAGAACTTTTCCATTATCCGTTTTTGTTGCTGTAAATGATAAGTCTTGAATCTCATGACCCATACAGTGTTTATTACAGGCACTAATACCAATTTTATATTTACGTGGTAAGTTGGCTAAATTTTTATTAGCACGTAGATAATCATTAACTTTTGAAACTAACTCTCTTACATCACAAATTTCATCATGCTCAATACCAGAGACTGGACACGTTGCAACATTTCTAGGAACATCACCCGCTGCAAAGGTTGTACTTAGTCCTACGCTTTGTAATCGTCTGAAAATCTCAGGTAAATCACGTACTTGAATATAGTGAAATTGGATATCTTGTCGAGTTGTAAAATCAGCACTGTTTCTTGCGAACTCTTTAGAAATTTCACCTACAACACGCATCTGTTCAACGTTCATTGCACCATGTTCTAACTTAACACGAAGCATGAAATAAAGTGTTTCGTCATCTTCGGCTTGTAAATTTTTGTTTTGCGTATAAAGACCATACCATTTAAATCGGTCAATATCCTCAGGATTAATTGTCTCTCCTAAAACGGCATAGAGGTAGATGTCTTTTAGAACATCTAACCCACTTTTCTCTTTTTTGATACGCTCAACTCTTTGTGCAGCTGTTTCTTTTGCCATTACTTTTTTCCTTAAAAAATGTCCCATTTTTGAAGGGACCAATAGTTCATAATTTCTTTTAACGCAATTTGTAAAAAATTGCTAAAGAAAGAAACCCTAAAGGGATAAACGAGTTTATCCTTATTGAATCTCTCTACATTCCCACTCTGGGAAGTTCTTTCTAATATACGCATTTAGTTCTTTTTCTGCTTGCGTATACTCTCTTGTCTCTTGTGCTAATTGTGCAAAACCTTCAACAGAAGATATAATCATACCCGCACCAACTGTAGCGTTGGTATATTTATCAATAATAATAAAACTTCCTGTATATCGGTTTTCATGGTATGGGTCTGCTGCAATTTCTCTATCTAAAGAGATTGTTACTTTTGCAATATCATTTAACTCTAGATTTTGAGCACTTACTTCTTCAAATGTATTAATATTCTTTTTAAAATCAATGGCATTAAACGTACCGTTTAACACTGATGTTGCTCTTTTAATCACATAGTTTTGATTTAAAGATAATGGTTGCTCATCCATCCATACTACCATTGCTGATAGGTGATTTGATACTTTAGGAATATCATTTGATTTTACAATCATATCCCCTCTAGAAATATCAATCTCATCTTCAAGTGTAATCGTCGTTGCCATTGGTGCAAATGCAGTTTGGATTGTCTCGTACGCTTCATCTTTTCCAATTGGTCGTAAATCTTGAATATCATTTGACACAATAGATTTAACTTTTGACGTTTTTCTTGAAGGAAGAACTGTAATCTCATCACCAACAGAAATTGAACCACTTGCAATGGTTCCAGAGAATCCTCTAAAGTTCAGGTGAGGTCGTACCACATACTGAACTGGAAGTCTAAATGACTTTGACTCTTTTTTGTGAATTTCAGTTGTATCAAGTAGTTCCATTAAAGGCTTACCTGTATACCAAGGTGCTTTTTCTGAGTTTGTTAAGATGTTATCTCCATCTAACGCAGAAATAGGAATAAACTGAATATTCAGATCTTCATTATGTGGAAGATACTCAATAATTTCATTGTAACCTTGTTTGATATCTTCAAATACTTTTTCATCAAAACCGACTAAGTCCATTTTGTTAATCGCAACGATTAGGTTTTTAATCCCTAATAGTGATGCAATGTATGAGTGTCTTTTCGTTTGTGTTAAAATCCCTTGTCGTGCATCCACTAAGATAATCGCTAAGTCAGCAGTACTTGCTCCTGTTGCCATGTTTCTTGTGTATTGCTCGTGTCCTGGAGTATCTGCAATAATAAACTTTCTTTTTTCAGTTGAGAAGAATCGGTAGGCTACATCAATCGTAATACCTTGTTCTCGCTCACTAGCTAAACCATCAACTAAAAGTGCTAAGTCAATCTTTTCACCAGTAGTACCAGACTTCTTAGAATCTTTTTCAATCGCTGCTAATTGGTCTTCAAAAATCATCTTTGAATCGTATAATAATCGACCAATTAGTGTTGATTTACCATCATCAACTGAACCACAAGTAATAAATCGTAATATCTCTTTGTTTTCGTGTTCTTTTAAATATTTTTCAATATTTTGTGAAATTAAATCTGATTGATGTGCCATCTTAAAAATACCCTTCTTGTTTCTTTTTCTCCATTGATGCGTCACCATCACTATCGATTAATCTACCTTGTCGCTCAGACGTTGTACATGTAAGCATCTCTTGAATAATCTCTGGTAACGTCGTTGCTTCAGACTCAACTGCTCCTGTTAATGGGTAACAACCAAGTGTTCTAAATCTTACTTTCTCTTTTTTAGCAGTTGCTCGTAACTGTTGGGGCATTCTGTCATCATCTACCATGATTTTTGTACCCATGTACTCTACTACTTCTCTTTCTTGTGAGAAGTATAAATCAGGAATAGGAATTGCTTCTAAATAGATATATTGCCAAATATCAAGCTCTGTCCAGTTTGATAGTGGGAATACTCGAATCGACTCACCTTGTGTATGTTTACCATTGTAAACATTCCATAGTTCTGGTCGTTGGTTCTTTGGATCCCATCTATGGTTTTTATCTCTAAATGAATAGATTCTCTCTTTAGCTCGAGACTTCTCTTCATCACGTCTAGCTCCACCAAATACTGCATCAAACTTTTGGATATTTAAAGCGTTTTTTAATCCTTCTGTTTTCATGATGTCTGTGTGTAAAGCTGAACCGTGTTCAAATGGAGAGATGTCCATCTCAAGTCCTTTTGGATTTGAGTAAACGATTAAGTCCATTCCTACTTCTTTAGCACGTCTATCTCTAAATTCAATCATCTCTTTAAATTTCCATGTTGTATCAACATGCATTAAAGGTAATGGTGGTGGTGCAGGGTAAAATGCTTTTTGTAAAAGGTGTAACATTACAGAAGAGTCTTTCCCTACTGAGTAAAGCATACCAGGGTTAGAAAACTCTGCTACCACTTCTCTCATAATGTGTATTGACTCTGCTTCTAATTGTTTTAAGTGAGTTAGTCTTTCTTCACTTATTTCTATTTCATTGCTCATTATTAATCATCCCATTAATTGTTATTTATATATTAGTTAGAATCTCTCAAATTAAAAGTTTGAATTCTTCTATTTTACGTGTAAACCACACTCTTTGTGTTCTGGGTTTTCCCACCACCATCGACCGCTTCTAATATCAGCGCCTTTTGCTACTGCTCGTGTACAAGGAGCACATCCGATACTTGGAAATCCTTGGTCATGCAGTTTGTTATAGGGAACATTGTTTGATTTGATGTAGTCCCAAACATCATCTTCACTCCAGTTGATAAGAGGATTGATTTTGATTACTTCAAAATTCGCATCATACTCTACAATTGGTGTCTCTGTTCGTGTCACGCTTTGCGCTGCACGAAGACCTGTAATCCAAACTTCTAAAGGCTTTAATGCTCTTTGAAGTGGCTCAATCTTACGTGCACCACAACAGGCTTTTCGATTCTCAATTGACTCGTAGAATCCATTGATTCCCTGTTTCGCATAAAGCTCTTGAACAGCTTCATTCTTTGGAAAAAAGACGTTAACCTTTACTCCATATTTCAGATTGGTTGCATCCATTACACTATACGTCTCTGGATGTAATCTTCCCGTATCCAGTGTAAAAATATTTGCTTCTTTGTTCAGTTTTAACAACATATCGGTTAAAACTTGATCCTCTGCTCCAAAGCTACTTGATAATGCTGCTTTGTCACCGTATTCATTTAAAAAATATTCTAATATTTCTTGAGGAGTTTTTCCTCTAAACTGTTCATTTAAACTATTGATATCCATGTTATCCTCTGTGCACACTAAATTTGATAATCAGGTTCTTTGACTTTTCCAAAAGAGATCTTATTCCAAGCTCTTTCGTGGAAGTAATACAATACCATTTTCGTAATGAGTTCAATTGAACCAATTGAAGCTGCCATTGCTAAGTTACCTGTGATAAAGTATGAGATAATAATCGTATCAAGAGTTCCTACAGTTCGCCAAGAGACGGTCTTAGCTACTGATCTATAAGCTTTTTCTGCCATAATTTACCTCATATGTTAAAGGACATATGAGGATGAGTTTTTACTCATCGTCATATAATCCTGCGCTTAAGTATCTCTCACCCGTATCACATAGAATCGTAACAATCGTTTTACCTTTGTTCTCTTCTCTTGCTGCTACTTGAGATGCTATAAATGTGTTTGCACCTGCAGAAATACCAACTAATAATCCCTCTTCTTTAGCTAATGCTCTTGATGTTGCAATTGCATTTTCATTGCTAACTTGGATAACTTCATCATAGATTCCAGTATTTAATACATCTGGAACAAAACCTGCACCAATACCTTGGATTTTGTGAGGGCCTGGCTTACCACCACTTAAAATTGGTGATGCTTCAGGCTCAACTGCAACGATTTGAATCTCAGGGTTGTGCTCTTTTAATACTTCTGCAATACCAGTAATAGAACCACCAGTACCAATTGCTGCAACTAAGATATCAATCTTACCGTCAGTGTCAGCTAAAATCTCTTTTGCTGTTGTTAATCTGTGAATCTCTGGGTTTGCAGGGTTTGCAAACTGTTGAGGAATAAATGAATTCTCAATCTCTTCACCTAATTCAGCCGCTTTATCCACTGCACCTTTCATACCTTTTTCTGGTTCAGTTAATACTAAATCAGCACCTAATGCTTTTAGAATTCTTCTTCTTTCAATACTCATTGACGATGGCATTGTAAGGATAAGTTTTAATCCAAGTCCTGCACACACTGCTGCTAATGCAATACCTGTGTTACCAGAAGTTGGTTCGATAACTGTAGTATCTTCGTTGATTAGCCCTTTTTTAAGTGCATCTTTAACCATGTTGTTCCCGATTCTATCTTTTACCGAGTGAGTTGGGTTCATAAATTCACATTTACCTAAAACAGTTGCTCCTGTTGCACTTGCTTTTTGTAACTTTACTAGTGGTGTGTTTCCAATTAATTCTGTAACATTATCTGCGTATTTCATTTTAACTCCCTTATTATTCATTCTTATTTT
>CAZIES010000057.1:13442-15766 GCA_964538295.1 uncultured Arcobacter sp.
CTGTAGTGTAAATATTCGTTAAACTTGTCTTGGTATTTATCCAACTCTTCAAGGCTTAATTCAAAAAGCTCTTGCATATTCTCTTTCACTTCAGCGAAGAAAATATTTAAAATTGGGTTGGAACATTTCCCATCGACAATTTTTAAATCATCTTCCAATGCAATGACAATATCTTTTACCAAGATATCTTTTGCATCTTTAGCCAGAAGATAACCCCCTTTACTTCCTCGAACACTTGTTACAAGTTCCGCTCGTCTAAGTTTACTTAGGAGCTGTTCAAGGTAGTTTTGAGGGATATTAGCATTTGCCGATATCTCTCTAATTTGCATGGGATTACCCTTGTCGTTTTTAAACAACTCGTGCATAGCAGTTAAACCATACACCCCTTTTGACGATATTAACGGCATAATATTACTTTAATGCCTCATTTAAATCTTCAATTAAATCAATTGAGTTTTCTAACCCGATTGATAACCTAACTGTTGTTGGATTGATTCCTGCAGTTGATAATTCATCTTCAGTCATTTGAGAGTGAGTAGTTGATGCTGGGTGAACGATTAGTGATTTTGAATCACCAATATTAACAACAACACTAAATAGTTTTGCTGCGTCAATTACTGCTTTTGCTTCATCATATGAACCAACTTCAAATGAGATAAGTCCAGAAGCTTTTCCATCTTTAAAGTATTTTTGTGCTTTTTCATAGTTTGAGTTTGACTCTAAACCAGGGTAGTTAACTGACTTAACTTTTGGATGTGTCTCTAAGAATTTTGCAACTTCAAGTGCATTATCAGAGTGTTTGTCAACTCTTAAGCTTAGTGTCTCAAGTGTTTGAAGTAATAACCACGAGTTATGTGGTGATTGTGCGGCTCCAATATCTCTTAATAGAGCTAATCGTGCTCTTAAACAAAAGTTTGGAAGAGGAACATCACTATAAACTAAACCGTGGTATGAAGGATCAGGCTCATTAAAGTCTGCATATCTTACAGCATTTTCTTTAAAGAACTCAGCTAATCCATCTCTTTCAACAATGATTCCACCAATTGCTGTACCTTGACCGTTTGTGTATTTAGAAGTTGAGTGAACAACCACATCAACACCCCATTTAATTGGGTTAAATAATGCAGCACTTGCAACTGTGTTATCACAAATAGTTAATACACCATTTCGTTTAGCAATTTCAACGATTGCTTCCACATCAGCGATTGCAATTTGTGGGTTTGATAAACTTTCAAAGAAAATCGCTTTAGTATTGTCATCAATTTGTGCTTCTAAATCTGATGCGTCTTCGCTTTTAAATACTTTAGCAGTGATTCCAAATCGTTTAATTGTGTGAGTTAGTAGTGTAACTGCTCCACCATATAATTTATCAGAAATAAGAATGTTATCACCTGCAACAGCAACATTTGCAATAGCATAAAAAATTGCAGATTGACCACTTGCAACACACAGTGCAGCTGCTCCACCTTCAAGTTGTGCAAATCGTTGTTCTAATACATCAGTTGTAGGATTGTTTAATCGTGTATAGATTGGTCCTAACTCTTTAAGTGCAAACAGGTTTGCTGCATGTTCTGCATCTCTAAATGCATAAGCAGTTGTTTGTGCAATTGGCACAGCCATTGTTCCGAAGCCCTCTTTTTTGTTATAGCCTCCGTGAACTGCAATTGTTTCGTTTTGCATTGTTTTTCCTTTATTTTTTTATCGTGTTTTTGAATTTGTAGTGAAATTGTATACTATTTTTTTTCTAATGTCAAGTAATTTAATAGTGATTAAATGAATTTCCTATCAAAATAGTAGGGATTAAAACCCTATAAAATTAGTTGGAATTTATTTTTCAAAATTTGCAAATCTATGAAAAAGCACCATTGCATAGACTGTTCAAGAGTATTTATAAAACTTAAAATGAGTTGAAGAAAGCAGTAGAAAAAGCCTAAAAAAAATTTTAAAATTTACAAAAAAAAGAGAAAAAAACAAATCAATACTAATTTAATAAGGATTAAAATAGTCTATTTTAGTCAAGATTAACCTATTTTATGATGAAATTTTTAGGGTATAATAGACAAAATTAGTAAGGAATACCTCATGATAGCAAATATATTTGATAATATCCCCATCAATTTAAAAGATGAACAGATACAAGCTTTAACCAAAAATGATAAAGTTAGAATTGAACGTATTGTTTCCAATGGACAAACCTCACCAAAAAACTTCTGGTATGATCAAGTTGAAAATGAGTTTGTTATGCTTTTAGAAGGAAGTGCTATATTAGAAGTGAAAACTGGAGAGTATATCGAAGAGGTGAAATTGGGTATTGGGGATTATCT
>CAZIES010000058.1:0-15719 GCA_964538295.1 uncultured Arcobacter sp.
CGGATGTAAGGGTTGTCATGGTGCTAAATGGGAAAAGAGAGCTTTAGGTATGTCTAAAGTCGTTGCAAATATGACAAAAAAAGAGGTTATTCAAGCGCTTATAGGATATAAAGAGGAGACTTATGGTGGTCCTAAAAAAAGTATTATGTTAGGACAACTTGCTAAATACTCTGACAAAGAACTTTATGAAATGGCAGCAGCTATTAAAAAACAACAATAAAACTCTCTAACTTTAGCCTTTTATTGGCTAAAGTTAGTTTGATATTTTCATCACTAAGAATAAACTTTTGGTAAATTATTCTTTACTTTTTTAAGATTTAAATGATTTTATTTTAGATACAATCTTTTATTATTCAAAGTTAATACCTCTTACTAATAAACTAAAAAATAAGGTATAATACTAAGATAATAATGTAGAAACTCTATGTATAAAGCAAAAGTCTAACTTTATTAGGGATATGTTTAGTCTTAAGATGACGTGAAGTTGCACCATTAGGGATTTGGCGAGAAGGTGTAGGAATCGAACCTACCGCGGCGTTTACACAAAAACCGCCGATCAGGGTTGAAGCCTGCGGTGTCCACCAGGATCACATACCCCCCAAATAGAATTGAAATTCTACACTAAAAAAGCAAAAATAAATATTAAACAGATGAAAGGTAAAAATGTCTTTACTAAAATCAATTCCAAAGGTTGATAAGTTTATCAATCACAAATCCTTTGAGAATTACTCTTCAAAGCTAATTTCTAAAATAGCTAAAGAGTTAATTAATCAACTAAGAGAGGATATTTTATCTCAAAAAGTTGACTCCTTTGATGAAAAAACACTCATCCAAAATGTTATAACAGAATATGAAACTTTAACGCAACCCTCTTTACAAAAAGTTATCAATGCCACAGGTGTTATTGTACATACCAACTTAGGGCGAAGTCTTATTAATGAAGAGGTTTTTGAACGTGCTAAAACCATTGCTACAAGTTACAATAACCTTGAGTATGATTTAAAAAAGGGAAAACGAGGTGAACGATACGCCCATATTTCAAAAGTCATTTGTGAACTTCTAGGATGTGAAGATGTGCTTATTGTTAACAATAATGCCAGTGCAGTCTTTTTAATCCTTAATACCTTTGCAAAAAACAAAGAGGTTGTAGTAAGTCGAGGTGAGCTTGTAGAAATTGGGGGAAGTTTTAGGGTTCCAGATGTGATGAATCAAAGTGGAGCAAAACTTCATGAAATAGGCACAACCAATAAAACGCACCTGTATGACTATGAAAATGCAGTTAACGATAATACTGCTATGCTTATGAAAGTACATAAATCAAACTACTCTATTGAAGGCTTTAGTTCTGAAGTGCCGTTTGAGCAGATTGTTAAAGTTGCCAATGAAAAAGAGATTATAGACTATTACGATATGGGAAGTGGGCATTTAGTTGATTTACCTTATAATTTAAAAGATGATGAACCCTCTGTTTTAGAGTACATGAAATGTAATCCAAGCCTATTAAGCTTTTCAGGGGATAAACTTTTAGGAAGTGTACAAGCAGGTATTATTGTAGGTAAAAAAGAACTCATAGCAAAACTAAAAAAGAACCAGCTACTTCGAATGTTACGAGTTGATAAACTCACCCTTGCCCTTTTAGAAGAAAATGTTAAATCTGTACTTCTTGGAAACCTTGATGAGATACCAACATTAAAAATGCTTTTCACTTCAGTTGAAACATTAAAGAATAGAGCACAACAATTACAAAAAAACCTACAAGATAGCTGTCAATGTGAGGTGAAAGATTCACAAACAGTCATTGGGGGAGGAACAACTCCAAATAAAAAAATACCAACGGTAGTTTTAAGTTTAGAGTTTAACAACTATAAACCTAATAAAATAGAAAAACTATTAAGAGCATCTAATATCATTGGTCGCATTGAAGATGAGAAATTTTTACTTGATTTTAGAACCATTGATGAAAATGAGCTTGAACTAATAGAAACAAAAATTAAAGAGATTATTCATGCATAACTTTATTATTGGAACGTGTGGTCATATTGACCACGGGAAAACAGCACTTATTAAAGCACTTAATGGTTTTGAAGGCGATTCTACAAAAGAGGAAAAAGAGCGTGGGATTACGATTGACTTAAGTTTTTCAAATATTGCTAAAGGTCAACAAAATATCGCTTTTATTGATGTACCTGGACATGAAAAACTTATTAAAAATATGATTGCAGGTGCTTTTAGTTTTGATTGTGTGATGATTGTGGTAAGTGCGGCTGAAGGAATTAAACCACAAACAGTTGAACACTTAGAGATTCTTAATCTTTTAGGGGTTAAAGAAGCCATTGTTGTTATTACTAAAAAAGATTTAGTTTCAGAACAAGAATTAAGTAATAAAAAAGAAGAAATTGTTGATTTTGTTAATAATTTTAATTTTAACATTCAATTAACTAAAACAGTTTCTATCTTTGATGAATCTTCAATTGAGAATCTAAAAGAGGCACTATTTTCACTGAATGCTTCAACAAAAGTAGAAGAGAACTTCTTTCACTATTATGTAGATAGAGTCTTTAGTAGTAAGGGTGCCGGTACTATTGTCACAGGAACAGTGCTTGGAAAACCTTTAAAAATTGAAGAAAAAGTGTTTGTTTGTGAAGCTAAAAAAGAGGTCAAAATAAAAAATATCCAAGTACATAATGAAAATGTCATGGAAGCAAATATTTCAAATCGTGCAGCTATTAACCTACAAGGTATTGATGCAAAACTGCTTAAGCGTGGATTTGTTATTAGTAAAAAAGGGTATTTAAGAGGTTTTAACAACATTGATATTAGTTTTCAAGCACTTAAAGGTAAGAAGTTACATCACAATAGAAACTATGCTATTTATTTAGGTTCAAAAAAAATTGAAGCCAAAATTTTACTTTTTAATAGTGAAACATACTTAGAAGAAGGATTTGCTACTATAAAAGCAAATGAAGAAATCTTTAGTATTTATAATGAAAAGCTAATTATTAGAGAAGGCAATGGGACTATTGCTGGTGGCGTAGTTCTTAACCCTGTTGCTGATCCTATGAAAAAAAGTCAAAAATTTAAACTCTTAGAGTTTTTAAAAGAGAAGAACTTTCCAAAAGCTTATGAAATTCTTCTTGATGCCCATAAAAAAGGTTTAGGACTTATCTCTTCTGCACAACGGTTTGCACAATCGCACCAAGCTGCATTAGAAAGTGCAAAAGAGCTTGAGAACACTTTTATTGATGAAAAAGAGTTGGTACTTTATCCAATACAAACCAAAGAAGTTATCAAAAATCAACTTATTTCTATCTATACAAAAAATCAGTTTGCTCTACTCTCTGTTGCTTCGATTAAACTGCGACTAAAATGGGCGAGCGATAGCTTTATTCAACTTGTACTAGATGAGTTAGTAAAAGAAAACTTTTTAACCCAAGATGGTAATCTTTATAAAAATGCTAATATTAAAGAAGATTTAAAAACCTCTTTAGAAAAAGTGCTTTTAGAGCGTTTAGAAAAAGAGGATGTTAGCCCCACTGCTCCTTATAATATCTATGATGATTTAGATTTAGATAGAACAACAGGCGATAATATTTTAAAATCATTATGTTCAAAAAAACAAGTGGTTCGTCTTCAACACAACCTGTTTATCCATGCGCAAAGTTTGTCTAAACTTGTTCTTTCTATGAAAAAAATTATTAAAGATGAGGGGTATATTGATCTTAAAAACTTTAAAGAGCACTACCCACTTACACGAAAATATTTAATCACCTATTTAGACTATTTAGATAATTTTTCACAAATTAAAAAAGTCGATAACAAGCGGGTTTTTTTAAGTGAGTTTGTTTAATCAATATCATCAGTTCCACAGTGAGGTGAGTGTCCAGAATCTTTTGCATAATGGACAAAAAAAGCCTCTAAGTGTGGAGCTATCTTTTTAAACTTTTTACTTTCTAGAAAATGAGAAAATTCACTATTAATAGGTGAAAACTCTTTTTTAAAACCTTGGGCATCATTCTTAAAAAGTTCTCTCCACTCATCAGCTAAAAATTTATGCGTAAAATCCGAGCCCTTTATCTTAATAATTGGTTTAACAACATACTTATAATAGGTAAATCCTTTATCTATATTGCCCTCTATATCATTGGCATTTAGAGAAAAAACGCAGAGCAAAAATAAAAACAAATACTTTTTCATTTAAAATCCTTGAACTAAATAGTAACATTTTATCAAAACTATTTTATTTTGTAATAACTCTGTAATAAATAAATGATATAATTTTTATATGAAAGATAAAGTTTATGTCATTGACACCAATATCATTTTATCTAACCTACAAAATCTCTACCGAGTCTCTGATGAAGGCTCAAATACAATCGTCGTTCCTGAAACAGTACTTTTTGAATTAGAGGATAAAAAAAAGTTATCAAACGAATTAGGATACTACTCAAGAGAGTTTGCACGGCTTCTAGCAAAAATGAAAGTAAAAGAAGTGGATCATAAAGATGGATTCAAAGTTGTTAAATATTTTAACGAGGAACTCGTACTTCATGTTATTGCGAAAGATACTTATGAATCAGAGTTTGAACAAGTTCACTTAAGTGAAAGTAATGATAAACGAATTATTGAAGTTGCAGCTATTGCACAAGAGTACTATAAGGGTGCGCAAACAATTTTCTTATCTATTGATATTTACGCACGGACCTTTGCACAATTTAAAGGTATCAAAGCTGAAACTCTGCATGATGATAAATCAACGGTACCAAAATTTGAGTTCTTCAAACAACTCAATTTAGACTCCTCTAATTTTAATGCCCTAGATGGCAAAACCATTGAAAGTATTGATGAAGAGTACCACCCTCAAAACTTCTCTTATGCTTTTGAAAGTGAAGATGGGAATTCCGAATATGCAATTGTTTGTAATGGTCATTTAGATACCCTAAAAGAGAATGATTTTAAAGCTTTACAGGTTAAACCAGTCAACCTAAAACAAAAACTCTTTACCAAAGCAATTCTAACAGACATGTTTGATTTACTTGTCATTGATGCTAAAGCGGGAAGTGGTAAAACCCTGATGTCTATAGCTTCTGCTATGCGACTTATTGACCTAGGACATTATGACAAAATCGTTTATGTAAGAAACTCCATTGAATCACTTGATCGTGGAGCAGATATTGGGTATCTTGCAGGAAATGATGAGAAATTTCGTATTTATAATATGGCATTAACTGATACCTTAGAGTATATTGCAAAAAAACACCTCAAAAAGAGTGAAAATCGAGAAAACAAAGAATCAATTGAATCAAAAATTGATGAGTTAGCTTCAAAGTATTGTATTGAAACTTTATGGCCAGGAGAAGCACGTGGACGAACCTTATCAAGTGCAATAGTCATTATGGACGAGTGGCAAAATGCCAGTGAAAAAACAACGCAACTAATCCTTTCACGACTTGATGAATCATGCATGGCGATTGTGATTGGTTCAAACCGTCAAATTGATAATATGTACTTAAATAAATACAACAATGGATTAACAACTTTATTAAAACAGACCAATTTTATGCACGATGAAATTAAAATGTTCGCTATTGAGTTAGAAAAAGCGGTTCGAGGTAAATTTGCTGAGTTTACAGAACGAATTTTTGAGCGTAAAAAATAGTACAATCTTTCAATTTGTAATGATTCTTATAATAACTCCTTTTTTTGGTTAAACTACTAAAAAAAGGAGTTTATTATGTCTATCTTAGGAAAATGTCCTTACTGTTCTGGAAATGTTATCTCAAGAAAATTCACAACACAAGGTAAAGAGATTAAACTTTATGCTTGTGAGCATGCAAAAAAAGAGTATGATGAGAGTGAAGCTTATGTTTTCAGTGCTGATTCTACTTGTACTTTTATGGTCTATTCCAATGCACTTTTACGTTTTAATAAACGTTCATTTGGAATACTTGAAATGAAAAAACTCTTACAGGAGGGGCAAATTGTTGTACGTCTTCATGGACGAAAAGGCGCAGGAGAATATTTTAAATATGTTATTACGGATAAAGAATACGGTTTATCAATACTTTGGGATGAGAACGTTGAAGAAAAAAGCGCCTAAAGATACTAACATATAGTGAAATTCACTATATATTAGTCTTGACGTGAGGTTACTTCAATAAGGTGATAACCAAAATCTGTTTTAACTGGACCACATACGACATTAACAGGTTCAGAGAATACAACATCTTCAAACTCTTTAACCATTTGCCCTTTACCAAAGGTTCCTAGCTCACCACCGTTATCTCCTGAGGGACATTGAGAAAATTGGTTTGCTGCATCTTCAAAAGATAAATCACCCTTTTTAATCTGCTCTTTAATTTGATTACAAACAGCTTCATCTTCTACTAAAATATGTCTTGCACTTGCTTTTGACATCATCTACTCCTACAGTTATACTTCAATAATATTATTGTTGTATAATTTTAGCATAAAAACAATTATCTTCGGTATATTTTAAATCTTTTTCCTTTTATTTTTCCATTTTCTAACCCTTTAAAAGCTTTTTCTTCCACCTCTTTTTTTACAGCTACATAGGTATAAAAATTAAAAATTGTGATTTTTCCAACATCCTCTTTTTGTAAACCAACCTCTTGGATTAAACTTCCTAAAATATCCCCTGCACGTACTTTATGTTTTTTCCCACCATTTATATAAAGTGTTCGATAAGGGGCATCAAGTTTGAAAGATAAGTCATCTTGTAAATCTTGTGTATTTGAAAAATGTATCTCCTCTTGAATTTCATCAATATTTTCTAAATCATATTCATTAACAAGTGTGATTGCTCGACCACTTTTATTTGCACGTGCAGTTCGCCCTACTCGATGCGTATGTACAGAGCTATCTTTTGCCATATCATAGTTTATTACCATATCAACATCATCAATATCTAAACCACGTGCAGCAACATCCGTTGCGATTAAAATAGGATAGGATTTATTAGCAAACAACGTTAACGTTTCATCACGGTCTCGTTGTTCAAAATCAGAATGTAGAACTAAAATATCAAAACCTAATCCATCAAGTTCATCAAACAAACTATCGCAAGTCATTTTAGTATTACAAAAAATTACGACGCTTTTTACGTTAAAGGTTGAAAAAATAGCTGGTAAAAGTGCTGTCTTATTTTCATTGTTAACTTGATAAAAATATTCATCAACCTGAACAATTTCATTGGAGATAACTGAAACTTTAGTAGGATTTTTAAGTATTGTTTGACTTAAGCTATCAATATCTTCTGGGAAGGTAGCAGAAAAAAGTAGACTTTGCCGCTTGTTTGGCATCATCTTAATAATACTTAAAATATCTTCATTAAACCCCATATCTAACATACGATCTGCTTCATCAAGTACTAACGTATTGACCTCATCAAAACTCATATTCTCTTCACTTAAGTGTTTTAAAACTCTTCCTGGTGTTCCTACAATAATATGTGCACCATGATATAAAGAGTTTACCTGAGGTTTGTATGGCATCCCACCACAAAGTGTTAAAACTTTTACATTGTGCATACAACGAGCAAGTTTTCGAATCTCATTAGCTACTTGATTAGCTAGTTCCCTTGTGGGACATAAAACAACTGCTTGAATTCTAAAGCGTTTAACATTAAGTCTATTTAATACCCCAATACCAAAGGCAACTGTTTTTCCTGAACCTGTTTTTGCTTGTGCAATAATATCTTTTCCATCAAAAATAATAGGCAATGACTCTTTTTGAATTGGTGTCATGGTTGTATAATTTAAAGAGTGCAGATTTTTAATAAAATCTTTTGATAAGGGAAGTGATTTAAAAATAAGGATTTCCTTGTAGTATTTTATAGTGGCATGACGCCACTATATTTTTCTAAAATAGTATGAAACAGAAAAGACAATAGCTAAAACTACAGCAACGCCATAATATTTATACTCTTCTGCATAAGTTAAGATAATTTCACCCATTAAATAACTTGCATATCCAACAACAACTGCCCAAACAATTGTTGCAAATACGTTATAAATGGTAAACTTCTGAAACGAATATTTTGTTAATCCCATTGCTAAAGGTATCAAGGTTTTAATTCCATAAATATACTTTTGTATAAATACTACAGGTGAACCATAACGGCGCATCAATAAATGTGCTAGTGCTACTTTTCGACCATATTTTTTCATAGTATTATTGGCATATGTTTTATTCGTTCTTGCCATATAAAATAAAAACTGATCTCCTAAAAAGTTTGCACTTCCTGCTACTATCATTGAAACAACTAAATTCAAGTCACCTGCATAAGATAATACTCCTGCAACAACAAGACCTACAAATCCACCCCCAAAAGAGTATGCAAAAAGGGCAATATAGCCCCATTCTCTAATAAACTCTTCCATAAACTACTCTATTCCAAAAAATGATAACGCATCACAAACATCGTCATCATCTCTATCTATTTCATCATTGTTCATTTTCTCTTCAATTCTAGCAACGATAAATGATTTAACTTTTTGTCGTACTTCTTCAATATCTTTTGCAATAACAAACCCATTAAACTGTGTTCCATTATCATAAAAGACTAACGCTCCCGAACAACTCTTCTCAATATGTTCTGCTATTTCTCTATAGGTTATATCTAAAGCAGTAGCTTCCCAACCCATGTCTTCAAGCTCTTTATCTTCAAAAATTTCAACACCATCACTTTGATGATCAAAATAGAGCATTTTACCTTTATTTAAATCAATTACTTGTTGCCAAGCAATTAGAGGTTTGATTTTACAAATAGCTCCATTGATAACAGGTCTATACTCTTTAAAGATCTCTTTTACAACCACTGCAGAATCCACAATTGCAGCACTATTCTCTATTGGTTTACTTTTAAATACAATTGGCATCGTTACTTCAGCTTGAGTATTTAAATAAAACTTTCCATTAATATCGATTTCAAAAAAACTCTTTGTTGAAATTGCATTAAGAACGTCAGGAATATTTACCGTGACGGATATATTTTTAATATCTATATTTTCCATTAGGTTCCTTATATAGGGTAAATTAATAAAAGATTGATTCTATCGAAATTATACCAAATAAAACAAAAAGATGTTGTTTCAGCATAAAATTTTAAATTTTCATATTTCCCTAATAATTCGACAATTCTTAAGAATAAATTATATATAATGAGACAACTATCTGACATATTAGTCACTATAGTGGAAAGGAAAGCTGTTTTTATGAATATTTTCAGTTTCATTAAAAAAAATATCTATAAAAACAGTTATAAGACTCTTTTCTTAGTGGATATTCTTTATATGAAAGATATCAATGCCGTTTATGGTTATGAGAATGGGGATTCTATTATTGCTCAGCTTAAACATTTGCTTGATAAAAAAATCCCTAAAAAAGTCAAATCTATTCTTACAAATAGTGTTCCCATAGAGATTGAAAACTTTTATATTGATGTTTTTGGTATAACCTTTTATGCTAATCTTGAAGAACAAACACTAACTAAAATCAAAGATATTATCTTTGAAACTGTTATTGGTCACAAATTTTATCTCATAGATGGTACCACTCAAATTAATCTTGATATTACAATTGGTTGTTCCAAAAGTAACGATAATAAACTGCGTGTCTATGCAGAAAAAGCACTACATAGTGCAAAACTTAACTATGTACACTATATGTATTTTGATGCAAATTTATTCAAAAATGAACTTAAAAATATTGATTTAATTCCTATCATGCAATACAACATTAAACAAGAGTTAGTAGAACCCTACTTTCAGCCTATTGTTGATACCAATACTCTAGAAATTCACAAATATGAAGCATTAATGCGTCTTTTTGATGAAGAAGGGAACCTTATATTACCAGGTATTTTTATTCACAGGGCTAAAAAATATCGACTCTATACCAAACTTATGTCTATACTTATTGATAAAGTCATTGCTTATATTATTAAACATAAAAAGCATTTTAGTATCAACTTAGATTTTCATGATATTCTTAACCCACATATTAAAAAACAGATAATCGCTCACTTAGAGAATAACGATGTAGGAAACTATCTTACAATTGAGATACTAGAGAGTGAAAAAATCTCAAATTTTGAAACAGTTAATGATTTTATACATGAACTAAAGAAATATAATGTTAGTATCGCTATAGATGATTTTGGAACGGGATTTTCAAACTACGATTATATTTTAAAACTTAATATTGATTATATTAAAATTGATGGTTCTTTAATAAAAAAGGTAAATGAAGAAATTTATTCTAATTTGATTCGTAGTATAGTAGTATTTTGTAAACAGCATAACATTAAAGTGATTGCAGAGTTTGTAAGTGATTTAAAAACACTTCGTTTTGTACGTTCACTTGGAATTGATTATTCCCAAGGATATTATGTAGGAAAACCAAAATCAATTAATAATATTATTGAGGTAGATTATAATGAAGAATAAACTAAAAAAGATTACAGATAATACAGTCAATGACTTACTCCAAAATGATATTATCCTACCATCACAATACTTTCAAGCATTTGATAAAAATGCTAAAATCCTCGATACAGATATCAATGATAAGAACTTTGAAAAAGAAGTCAATGATGTTATTGTTAAAGAGTTTGAAACCATCAATGGCTATATGACTCAAACAGCAGCTAATATTGAAAAACTATCAAATGCAACAAAGGATGCTAAAGCTGCTATCGTTAATCGGGATGAAGCTGAATTAACAAAAATTTATAAAGAGATTCAATCTTTACAAAATGAAATTGCAAATCTTCAAACAGAAATGTATATTGATTCTCTTACAAAAACTTATAATAAAAAATGGATATATTCACAATTTGTTGATATTGATGATAATATTCAAAATGATGGTATTATGGTACTTGTAAACATCTCTGATTATGATTATATTCAACAAACTCATGGAAATTTAATTGGTGATAATCTCATTAAATTTCTCTCGAATTACATCAATAAGTATTTAAAAGAAGAGGGTATTGATTATAAAATGGCACGTTATTCAAGTAATAATTTCTTAATTTTCTTTAATGATGCACGAATTAATGATGTAAGAGTCGTACTAAATAATATTCAAAAAAGTCTTTTAAATACAACCTTAAAAAGTAAATCAGGAATTATTATTCAAACCTCTTTTTACTATACCCTCTCTCAACATAAAACTAACGATAGTTTCCAACATGTTTTAGAGACCTTAACCACTAAAATTAAAGAGATGTAGTTTAAACACGACATCTACTTATGCAAACTGTTCATAAAAAGCCTTAACCTTTTTAGTGGCCTCTTCTAAACTAATTGCTTGAAAACGAATCGCTGTTCCTGCTTTTGCTTGAGATAATTTAAAACAATCAATACTTAAAACAGACCCTATCTTTGCATAACCACCAATAGTTTGTCTATCTTTAAGTAAAATAATAGGTTGTCCACTCTTTGGTATTTGTATTGCTCCAAAGCAAATACCTTCTGATATAATTCCATTTAAAGAGGGATAAATAACCTCACCTTCAAGTTTTACTCCCATACGATTTGACGCATTACTCACGCTAAAGCAAGAACTAAAAAACTTCTCTTTTTCATTTTGAGAAAAACTACTCTCTTGGTACCCTAATAAAACACGCAAACTTAAATCTTGAGAATAATCTGGCTGAAAGAGTTTTTTTAAACGCAAAGTATGCCTTAACGCTGTCATACCAAAAGGTAAAAAGTCTCCTTTTTTTAATTGACTACCGTTTAAACCTCCAAGTTCTTCTTTGATTGTTGTTGCATTACTACCAAACTCTTTTGTTATATTAAAACCACCCTGTACTGCTAAATATGCCCTTTGTCCTGTAATATTTTTACTAAATTTTATCTCATCATTTGCATGAATAGCAAAAGTTTGCCACGGTTGGCAGGGTTTATCATTAATAGACATAGATAAGTCAGCTCCTGTCACACTAATCATCGTTTTTTCTGTTGCTTTTAGTGTCAATCCACTAAAAGCTATCTCTAAAACATTACATCCAAAAGGGTTGTCTAAAAGTTTATTGGCATAATGATAGGCATACTCATCCATTGCTCCTGAAGTTGTCACCCCTAAAGATGAAAAGCCAAAACGACCTTGGTCTTGAATGAGTGTAAAAATTCCTGGATGAATCACTTCAAAACCACTCATAATTCACCTCCAAGAGCTAAATACTCATCTTTTTCAATAGAAAAAAACTCAATTTTATCACCCATTATTACAGGAGATAAGTTTGCTAAACTTTTATCAAACATTTTAAAAGGTGTTCTTCCTACAATATTCCAACCTCCTGGACTATTTTGTGGATAAACTGCCGTTTGAGTATCGGCTATGGCAACACTTCCTTTTGGTATCATCTTTCGAGGAGCTTCAAGTCTTGGCATAGCAATTTTTTTATCCACTTCTCCTAAATAGGCAAATCCTGGTGCAAAACCAATAGTAAAAACTGTATAAGGTTTTGAGCTATGATAATTAATCACCTCATCTACTGAAATCTTATGAAAGTTTGCTATGCGTTCTAAATCAAATCCTACTTCACTACCATAATAAACAGGTATTTTTATTGTATTAATTTTTTTATCTTTATTTTGTTTTTCATAAACAATAGTATTAATTCTCTCTTCTAAATGCTTCTTAGATGTTTTAAAAATATCAAAAGTTACCAAAAGTGTTGTATATGAAGGTACAGTATCAATCACCTCCTCGTAGTTTTTAATAACATCATAATAGAATTTAATTTTAGAAGAGACCTCAAGATTAATACTTGAGGAAAATTCAATAATAAAAGAGTCAACATTAGCCGTTTTAAAATGCATTAATCCAAACTTTTTCGAACACTTTTTACAAACTCTAAAGCATTTTCACTATCAGAGTGAACACATATGGTATTAGCCTTTAAGAAAAGCCGTTTCCCACTTTTACTATAGATAAATCCATTCTCTTTTAAAACTTGAATACGCTCTAAGACATCTAAATCATCTTTTATAACGGCATCCTCTTTCATGCGTGAAACGAGTGAACCATCATCATTATAGTTTCGATCAGCAAAAACTTCATAAAGCAGACTCACCCCATAAGATAGTGCCATATTTGCATACTCTTCATTTTTTGAACTTGATAAAACCATGAGTTTAATATTGGCATCATAAGCACCCACTGCACTAGCGACTGCTTTAAAGATATTTTCATCTCTCATCATGTCATTATAAAGAGCACCATGTGGTTTTACATACGTTATTTTAGTCCCAAACACTTTACACATACCATCTAAAGCACCCATTTGATAAATTACAATCGATTTTATCTCTTCTAAACTACATACCATACTACGTCGTCCAAAACCTACTAAGTCTGGATAAGAAGGATGTGCACCAATTTGGGCATTATGAGAAGTTGCTAATTTAACGGATTTTGCCATAGTAAAAGGATCACTTGCATGAAAACCACAAGCAAGATTTGCCATTTGTACATACGGCATTAATGCTTCATCATTACCAGTTTTCCATATACCAAAACTCTCTCCCATGTCACAATTCAATTTTATATTTGTCATCTATTTGCCTATGTAAAAATATCTTTTATTATAGCTTATTGACTCTTTTAAAGATTAAAACTAATCTCATTATCCTTTTATATTATAAGAAAAGAGGGTCTATAATAGTTGTGATGATGTAACAGATTATCTATTCAATTAACTATTAAGGAGTACATCATGACACAATCAAATAAAAAGAAAGCAGATATTATTTATAAAAAACGAATTGCAGATGACTTCAATGAAGGTAAAGCAATTCTAAGTACCTTATCATCAAGTGTTACTATCTTTGGAAGTGCACGAACACCTCAAAGCGATGATTATGCAATCTTAGCTCAAAAATTAGGATATAACTTAGCAAAAAAAGGAGTTAATGTTATCACTGGTGGGGGTGACGGGATTATGAAAGCAGCTAATAGAGGTGCTTTTAAAGCTGATAATGCAGAATCAATTGGTTTAAGCATTAAGCTTCCCCATGAACAAAGTAGTAATCCTTATACCACTAAAAATATCACATTTAACTATTTCTTTTCACGAAAATATATGTTAGTCAAATACTCAAAAGCGTGTGTTGTCTTTCCTGGTGGATTTGGTACCTTAGATGAGATGTTTGAAGTTTTAACATTAACACAAACAGGAAAAATGGAAGATTTTAAAATCTATTTAGTAGGTGTTGAGTATTGGAAATATCTTCTTAAATTTATTAAAAAATCTCTTTATAAAGAGGGGATGATTCATGAACGCGACTTAGACCTACTGACCTGTACCGATGATATTGAAAAAATTGAAACTGAAATCTTAGACCTACTAAAATAGATTAGTAGGTTTACCATCAAAACTTATTTGATTGTTTTTTTTCATATACTTTATATGTTCTTCTTTTGTTGAATTTTCATAGTAGTTTGATAACTTCTCACGCTGTTGTACAAAATCATACAAGGGAACACCCCAGCCACATGAGTTGTTTACACTTTGAATATGAAGTTTAAAAACTTGTCTTGCTCCATGGCTCTTTTCAAAATGAGAAATAGCACTCTTCCAATCTTCATCTTTTTCTTGAACAACATCAACTGTACAATATAAACGTAAGATTAAAGGTTCCCCTTCAAAAGCACAAAACATCAAAGTAAGTCGGTTATCTTCTTGTAAATGTGCTGCGGTTTCATTACCACTTCCAAAATAGTTTAACCAATAAATAGTCTCTTTATCAACTATTTTTAATGAACCATCTAAACCTTTTGGTGAAATATTAATTTTACCCTCTTTAGGAGCTGTAGCCACAAAAAACATTTTTTGTTGATTAATAAACGCTATTAAACTTTCATCAAGAGTATCTTGAAACTTTGCCATAATTCACCTTCTTAATATTGATACATGTGGTACTTTTTATTTTCACTTGCTTTTTTTGCTTCTAAGTTTTTATAAGCTTCTATGGCTTTATCTTTCTCTTTTTCATCAATTTGCCTTTGTAAATATTCATCAATACAATTATCTAAAACTAAGATATAAACCACACTATTTAAAAGCACTCCATCCTCATCACGCGTTAGTTTTGCCAAGTCAATAGCATAAACAGCTTCTTGAAAAGTATAAAAAAGTCGCTGACTTTTATCCTCTAATCGATAAGAATAGCCTCTAATTGTTAAGTAATTCTCATAAAACTCTTCAAAATATTCGCTATTTTTTACCTCATTTGCAAAAATTTTAATTTTTTCTTCTAAATTTACAATTTCTTTTGCTTCTATTGTTTGATTTTTAAATTGATGTAGAAAAGTTACTATAGCTTCGATATTATCATCCTTCTAGTGATTTAATGAGCTTTATTATAGCGTAAATTTTTATTAAAAAAGCGGTTTTTAAGTTTAAACTTTGGTTAAAAATATCATGTAATCTAAATAAATAGGACTAATTTTATCCTAATTAACTATACTTTCACTACATACAACATTTTGCCACAAGCGAAATGTCTCCTTTAGAATTATATAGCGGTTTCTTCCCACTTTCCCCAATATCCGCTATATAATTATTTTCCCCTATTTTTTAAATTTTATTATTAGCTCAAAAAGTAAATTTTTCTGTTGATAACTCAAATATTAAAGTTTTTTTAAATTTTGATGCTAGAAAAAATAAAATGGAATAGTTTTAT
>CAZIES010000059.1:0-3717 GCA_964538295.1 uncultured Arcobacter sp.
TTTATGATTATAGTACAAAAAAATTGAGCAAAAAAAAAGGCCAACTATTCCTAGTTGACCTTTTTTCGGTAATAGTGGTCTATTACAGTCTAGACTCGTATCTTCTAAGCATATACAATCTTTTAAGCATTTTTTTCTTCGCATTAATCTTTTGTTTCTTACGTTTTTCAGTCATAGGTTCAAAAAATCTTCTTGCTCTTGTTTCAGTAACGATAAGGTTTCTGTCACATTGCTTTTTAAATCTTCTATAAGCTTCGTCGAAAGATTCGCTATCTTTAACTTTAATACCTGGCACTATAATCACCCTCTTTCTTATAAAATTTAGGGGCGTATTATATTTAAAGTTAGCTTAATTTAAATTTAACTTAAAAAGGATATAATTACATTTATAAATAATAATAAGATTTTAAAGGTAAAAAAGTGAACTTAACACATTTAGATGAAAAAGATCGCCCAAAAATGGTTGATGTAAGTGATAAAAATGAAACAACACGAGTTGCAGTGGCTTCAGGAAAAATTTCTATGTCTCAAGAAGCATATGATGCAATTGTCTCAAATACTACTAAAAAAGGTCCTGTTTTACAGACAGCAGTGATTGCTGCTATTCAAGGAGTGAAAAAAACCTCTGATTTAATTCCAATGTGTCATCCTCTATTATTAAGTGGAATAAATTGTGATATTGAAGAGTTACCCGACTTACCAGGATTCAAACTCTATGTTACGGCCAAATTAAAAGGGCAAACAGGTGTTGAAATGGAAGCATTAACAGGAACTTCAATTGGACTACTTACAATATATGATATGGTAAAAGCTATTGATAAATCAATGATTATTTCACAAGTACAATTAGAAGAGAAATCAGGTGGAAAAAGTGGAGACTTTAAACGTGATTGATTTAAACCAGCATAAATTAGAGTTGCAATACCCATGTTCTTGGATCTATAAATTAATAGTAAAAGAATCTGTAGATATTAAAAAAGTTGTTTTTGATGTTATTGAAACACGTGAACATACAGTTAAAGAGTCTAAGTCAAGTTCTAAAGGGAAATTTAAAAGTTATAATTTAGAATTGATTGTTCATAATGATGATGACCGTACTTTGTTACATGAGTTACTTGGAAAACATAGTGATATTAAAATGATTGTATAAGAAAAGATAGTGTACAATCCAATCGATGAATAGAAGAGATTTTCTAACAAAATTAAAACTAGCTGGACTTAGTGTTCCTACCCTTGCATTAACACAAGGCTTATCTAATGAGATTATACCTAAGGATATGATTATCTCTTTAGAGTCTTCTATTGGTATTCAGGATATTTATCTTGATGACCAATATAAACCTGCTTTTCAATCAATACGAAAAAAATTAAATTATGTACAAAAGTATGTGGGATATGGAAATTTTAATATTATCAGTTTTGATGAAGTTGCGTTAATTTTAAAAAACTCACCAACTGCAAAACGTTTTACAAAAGATGAATTGAGTTTTATAGAGTATATTTTCTATTATACACCTACTGTTCATGGTTTTTATGGTAATCGTATCACCACTAATTTAACTCAAAAAATAGATTTAAATGAGGTGAAAAAAATGCCTTATACTGGGCATTATTTATTTAAGGGAAAACCTATAACAACCTATTTATCAATGAAAAAAGATATTGGTAATACGTTGATTTTAACATCAGGTGTACGAAGTGTGGTTAAGCAGATGAAGCTTTTTTTAGATAAGTTAGATAGTGTAAAAGGAAACTTATCGGTTGCTTCAAAATCTATTGCACCTCCTGCATTTACTTATCATAGTATTGGTGATTTTGATGTAGGGAAAAAAGGATTTGGAGCAAGTAATTTCACTGCGCGATTTGCTATGACTAATGAATTCAATGAAATGAGAAAACTAAAGTATATCAATATGCGATATACAATCAATAATAAGGATGGCGTACGATATGAGCCTTGGCATGTTAAGATTATTTAGATATTTATTACTACTATTACTTTGCCTTAATCTTAATGCTTCGGTTAAGAATTTGGACTTTGAAATAATAAAAAAGGGGAAAACTGATGATAATACCCTTTTAATTGTTGGTGGAATTCAAGGGGATGAGCCTGGTGGTTTCATGGCAGCTTCTTTGATTGCAACTCACTATGATATTAAAAAGGGTTCGGTTTGGGTCGTGCCAAATTTAAATTTTTATTCTATTATTAAACGTTCGCGAGGTCCTCATGGGGACATGAACCGTAAGTTTGCAGATATTTCACCTAAAGACCCTGACTATCATAGTATTCAACGTATTAAAGAGCATATCAAAGCCTCTAATGTGAAAGTAATTTTAAATTTACATGATGGCAGTGGATATTATCGTAAAACTTATATTGATAAAATGCACTCTCCTTTAAGATGGGGACAAAGTGCCATTGTGGATCAAGCAAAGCTAGATGTTCCTATTTATGGAGATCTTGAAGGAATTTCTCAGCAAGTGTGTGACCATGTTAATAAGTTTTTAATTCGAGATGAGGACTCTTATTTAGTTCATAATACAAAAACAAGAGACGGTGATAAGGAGATGGAAAAGACGCTTACTTATTATGCTATTAATAATGGAAAAGCAGCTTTTGGAAATGAAGCAAGTAAATCATTGCCTGTCCATGAAAGAGTCTATTATCACCTTTTAGCACTTGAAAAGTATATGCAAATTATGGGTATTGAATTTGAAAGAAAATTTGATTTGCAACCTAAATATGTAAAAAAAGCAATCGATAAAGATATTTATATCTCTTTTTATGATGAAAAAATAAAACTACCTCTTTCTGAGGTGAGAAAGTATTTAAACTATTTTCCTGTCAAAAAAGATGGGAGTTTAGACTTTAAACCTAGTACACCGGTTATGACAATAGTAAAGAATAAAAATCGTTCATATTCTATTCATTATGGAAATAGACGGTTAGCAGTTTTAAAACCAGATTATCAAGATATTTATACTAAAAATGAGAGTATTAAGTTTGAAATTGATGGTATTGCAAAAGAGATAAAAATTGGCTCACTCATAACCGTCGAAAAAGATTTTTATATTGACCCTAAAAGTGATTATCGAGTAAATATTATTGGTTATACCAATAAAAAGAAACGAAATGAATCAGGTTTAAAAATTAAAAAATACCAAATTCCTAAACGGTTTTCTATTGATAGAAAAGGTCAAATCTATCGTATAGAGTTCTATAAAAAAGATAAGTTTGCAGGAATGATTTTAGTTAAGTTTCAAAAAAAGAAACTTAGTGCTGATACCACTTTTGTTTCAAGTAGTGAAACGGAACAATCTGTAAGGTTATAAGACTTTACAGATTAACAAGCTCTTGTTTAATACGCTCTTGGTTGAGCTTTTTACAAGCAGCTTTATAGAGTTCTATGACTCTTTGCTCATCATCTTTAATCTCTAACGCAATATCTTTAATCTCTTTTTTGCTTTCCATCCCAATAAATACTTTAAACTCTTTTTTTGTAAATTTTCGTTTTAGAACTTCTTTTAGTTCTTCTTCTGTTTTTAATGTACCAATTAATTTATCAATATTTTTTAATAATGATTGTGTAAATGTAAAATTCATGGTTGTTTTATTCCTTTTAAATAGTCCCTATTTAAAAGGGACCGGTTTATTTAATAATTTCTTTTTGCCTTCACTTCGTTTGTCACAAGACTACGCTATGAAGAACGACGAAA
>CAZIES010000059.1:3817-15569 GCA_964538295.1 uncultured Arcobacter sp.
CGAGTTGTTCTTTAAGACTGTATCCAGTTATTTAATTTTTCAATATCTTCATGTGCAGTGAGGTTAAGTTGCACAGGAGTGATTGAAATATAGTTTGCCTTTATGGCTTCAAAATCACATGATTTATCGTGACTCTCTTGCCAAATGAGTGGATGTAATCCAATCCAATAGTACTCTTCTCCTCTTGGGTTTAAATGTCGATGAGTATCATTACCATACTCTCTGTAACCTGCTTTGGTTATTTTTACTCCTTTACAATCTTGAGGTTTTATTGGTGGAATATTAATATTTAAAAAACGTCGTTCTTGTAAAGGAAAGTCTCCTTCAAGTATTTTTTGAACAATTTCTTGAATAGTTTTTTTTGCTAATGCAAAATCCCAGCCATTTTTAATATCATGGCATTTATCACGACATACTTGTGAAATAGCAATAGCAGGAACTCCTTGAAGTACTGCTTCCATAGCACCTGCTGCAGTTCCACTATACGTAATATCTTCACCCATATTTGCACCAATATTAATACCACTTACGACTAAATCAGGTTTACTTGTTTCCTTAAAAAGATTATTGAGTGAGATAAAGACACAATCAGTGGGTGTTCCATCATCAACTTTATAAAAATCATCATCAACTTGAACCATACGTAAAGGACGGTCAAGTGTTAGGGAGTGTCCACAAGCTGACTTGTTTATAGCAGGTGCTACAACACTAATTTTTGCAATAGGAGTTAAGGCATCAACTAGGGCTTTAAGTCCAACGGCATCAAAGCCATCGTCATTAGTAATTAAGATATGTTTCATGATACGATATATGCTCCTTCTAAGCCTTTGATTAGATTCTCAACTTGAGATGTGACTTTAAATCCTGTTTCAAGTTCAATATCTCCAAGTTTAGATTTAATAATAAGTTTAAGTTCACGTTTGCCTTGATTGTGGGCAATGATTTCAAAAAGATTATACATAAACTGTGTATCATTGGTAAATTCTAAGGCAATATGTAAAGGGGGCTCTTGAAGCTCTTTTTTCTTAATTTTGAGTTTCTCTTTTTTTGCCTCTTTGATACTCTCAATTTTTCGAAGACTCATTTTTGCACCAAATTGTTCATCTTGTGTAATTCGAACTTTGAAAGCAATTGGTTCTTCTAAATCAAAATCTTCATTGAGTTCTTTGATTTTGTCTTCAAAAAGCATGAGTTCAATATTTCCGTGAAAGTCTAAAATACTTGCAATTCCAAATTTAAACCCTTTTTTAGAGATTTTTTCAACGATTGATTCCACTTTTCCTACAAAAAGAACTTCACTACCGTCTGCTATCTCATCTATTTGAGAAGAGAGCGTATAATTAATTTGTTCAATTTGTTCTCGATACTCATCTAAAGGATGACCTGATACATAAAATCCTAAAGAGGCTTTTTCAAACTCTAAAATCTCTTTAGAACTATACTCTTCAAGGTGTTCTAATTCAATTTCTACACGTGTTAACTCTTCTGAATCACCAAAAAGTGAACCCGTTGCCATTTTTTTTGCTTTTGCCGCATTTCCTACTGCTTCACCTATTTGTTCAATTTGTTCTAATAGTGCTTTTCTTGAGTAGCCAAAACTATCAAATGCACCTGCTTTTGTTAAGGCTTCAATCACTCTTTTATTTACTTTACTTCCGTCTATTCTGGAAATAAAATCAGAGAGATCTGTAAAGTTACCCCCCTCATTTCGTGCTTCTAAAATAGAGTTAATTGCTACATCACCAGCACCTTTAATAGCTCCCATACCAAACATGACAACTTCTTTATCATCAATTTTAGTTGCAGAGAAAACAAGGTCAGACTTATTAATATCGGGTGGGAAAAGGTCAATACCTAATCGTTTTACTTCATCCACATATTTAACAACTTTATCGGTATTGTCTTTTTCAAGTGTAAGAAGTGCTGCCATAAACTCTGTTGGGTAATAGCATTTTAAAAATGAGGTATAGAAGGTCACAAGACCATAAGCTGCTGAGTGTGATTTATTAAATCCATAGCCAGCAAACTTTACAATTAAATCAAAAAGTTCTTCACAGTGAGAACGTACATAGCCTTTTTTGACCCCACCTTCTGCAAACTCACCTTTAAGGCGATCCATCTCTTCAACAATTTTTTTACCCATGGCTCGCCGTACAAGGTCCGCACCACCAAGACTAAACCCTCCAATGGTTTGTACAATTTGCATAACTTGCTCTTGATAAACAATAACCCCATAGGTAGGCTCTAGAATTGGTCGAAGAGGTGCGTCAAACTCATCGTAGAAGTAGTCAATTTTTGCACGACCATGCTTTCTATCAATAAAGTCATCAAGCATTCCTGACTCCATTGGTCCTGGTCGATACAGTGCCAAGACCGCGACGATGTCTTCAAAGTTAGAGGGTTTTAATCGTTTACATAAATCTTGCATACCATCGGATTCTATTTGGAACAGTCCAATAGTATTTCCTGTTTGAATGAGATCATAGACCCCTTTGTCATTTACATCTTCCCTTATGAAATCAATACGTTTTCCGTGCCGCTTTTCAATCAGTTTATTAGCTTCTTCAATAACTGTAAGGGTTTTAAGACCTAAGAAGTCAAATTTAATTAAATCAACGTCTTCGACATATTTACCATTGTATTGAGTTGCTAGTGTATCCATACCAGAAGGTTTAAAAAGAGGTGTTTTATTCCATAAAGCTTCATTTGAAATAACAACACCCGCGGCATGCGTACCTGCATTTCTATTTAGACCTTCAAGTGCTAAAGCAAACTCCCAAACCCTTGCTGCTTGGGGATCAGAGTCACATAACTCTTTTATTTTTGGTTCTTTTTCATAGGAGTCTGTTAGGTTAATACCTAATTCATCAGGAATAAGTTTTGCCATAGCATCTGCTTTAGCATAAGGCATATCTAAAACTCTTGCAACATCCCTAATAACTCCCTTTGCTAAGAGTTTACCAAAGGTAATAATTTGTGCAACATTGGCTCGCCCATATTGTTCTACCACATAATCAATAATCTCTTGTCTTCTGCCTTGACAAAAGTCCATATCAATATCGGGCATGGAGATTCTCTCTGGGTTTAAGAATCGTTCAAAAAGTAAACCATAGGGCATGGGATCAATATCGGTAATAAACAAAGAGTAGGCAACTAAACTTCCTGCAGCAGATCCACGTCCTGGACCTACAGGAATTCCCATCTGTTTTGCAACAATAACAAAATCCCAAACAATGAGCATGTAGCCTGGGAATTTCATATTATTAATAATATCAATTTCAACTTGCAGACGCTCTTTATACTCTTGATGTTTCTCTTTTGGTACAATCTCTAATCGCTCTTCTAAACCTTTCCAACACTCATAAATAAAGAGAGCTTTATCATTTTCTAAAGAGTATTCTAAATCAGGCTCTGGTATCTCTTGATTTTGTTCTGTTAGCTTTTGTCGTGTAAATTTAAAGTTAGGAGGTGTTGGATTTCCTAGTTTAATTTCTAAATTACATTTGTCAGCTATCTCTTGAGTATTATGAATGGCTTCTGGAATATCTGCATAAAGTTTAGCTATTTGTTCTGGCGTTTTGAGATAAAACTCATGAACAGAGTGACGAAGTCGATTGGGATCATCATAGAGCTTATTCATGGCAATACACATAAAGGCTTCATGGGCATCGGCATCTTTTTGTTCTAAGTAGTGCGTATCATTGGTTGCTACAACTTTAATTCCTGTCTCTTTTGAAATACGTAAAATTGCATCATCAACAAAAAGTTGGTCTCCAATACCATGTCGCATAATTTCTAGGTAAAAATCATCTCCAAATATCTCTTTGTATTCTAAGGCAATCTCTTTGGCTCGTTCATACCCTTTTGCACCATTTCGTACATTTCTTTCATTGTTAGTGTTAAGGTGCCAGTTGACCTCTCCTTGTAGACATGCAGCGCTACATACAATACCTTCAGAGTTCTCTTTTAAAAGTTTTTTATTAATTCTTGGATAGTAATAAAATCCGTGCATGTAGGCTTGGGAGCTTAAGAACATAAGATTCTTGTAACCTATTTGATTTTTTGCATATAAACAGAGGTGAAATCGTTGTTTGGTTGTTTTATCATCAATTTCATCACTGTTATGAATATAGGCTTCCATTCCAATAATAGGCTTAACCCCTTGGGCATTCATGGCATTATAAAAGTCAATGGCACCAAACATATTTCCATGGTCAGTCATGGCAACAGAGGTCATACCCATCTCTTTTACTTTTTTGGCTAAGAGTTTGATTTTATTTGCTCCATCAAGGAGTGAATATTCTGTATGTAAATGTAAGTGTGTAAATTGAGGTGTGTCTGACATCATACTTTCTTTATATTTTTAGTGTTAATTATGACGCGATTATAGCTAATTGTGATTAAAAACTAGGAGTGTTTTATAATTTAAGAGAAATATTTAGAAGCTTCTTTAAAACCTAAGTTAAAACTCTCTTGAAGTCCTTTAAAGGTATACATGTCAATTTGTGGTAAATGAGTGTGTGTGATATAAATATCACTATGAGCTAACGAGTAGTGAATGTTATCTGTACGGGTTTTAAATAGTTTTTTCTTAAGAGGTCTTAAGGGATTAAATCGTTTCTTGTTTTGTTGTTTAAATTTTGGCATCAAATCAATAGTATGAATTTTGTACCCTTTATTTTCAAGTGGTTTAATGGGCATATTATCAAATAGACCCCCATCAATAAGATTATGTCCTTCATAGTGAATGGGCTTAAAAAGAGGAATGAGTGCACTTGAAGCCATACAAAGAAGGTGAGTATCACCTTTGTCAAAATAGAGAATTCTTTTTGTTCGGGTATCATAGGCATTTATTATAACAGGTTTAGTAAGGTTTTCTAGTCTTTTAATAGGTAAAAGGGTATTTAAAAGTGGATGCTCTTTATCAATGCGAATAAGTCCTTTTTTAAAATAGTTAAACTTTAAAGTTTTTTTGATTTCTTTGCTTTGAAAGATTTCAAGTTGTTTTCTTGCTTCCATACCACTTGCATGAGCACACGCAATAATGGCACCAATGGAACTGCCACTGTAAGCATCAATAGAAATAGCCTTATCTTCTAAAAAAGCAAGTATTCCTAAGTGAAAGGCACCTCGTGCTGCTCCTCCACTTAGTGTTAGTGCAAGCTTGTTTTTTTCAATCATTAGTGAAGCCAACTTATAATTTTAAATTTATCATCGAATGGCTCAATAATTGCAGTACAAGACTTTTGACGTTGAGCTATTCGATGCTATCAATTTTTTTATTTTTTCTTTGTATATTATGTCCATAGATTATACCATCAAAGCCTTTATATTTTACGCGATGTGTTCAATCATTTTAGCAGCTTTTAGGGAGATATTGTGAGCAGCTATTGTATTGATACCTTTAACTGCTGAAATAGTAATAGTAAGCTTGGCGCGTCTTAGGATATCAATAACAGTTGCTGTTTCAATCTCTTCAAAACTATTTGAAATAATAACGGCAACTTTTGACATCTAAAATTCTTTTTATTGGTATTTTAAATTATAGTTAAATTTTCTTACCTTTTAGATTTAAAACGGTGGTAAAATAGTTGCTTTAAAGTTCTTTTCAAGAGTTTATAAGTTAGATTTAATTAAAATTTACCAACTATCATAAAGGGGATTTAAATGCTTAAAATAGTGAAAAAGTCGTTTTTAGCACTTCTTGCAACTTCATTAGTAAGTTCGCTGTATGCTGCCAATGGAGTGAATGACCAAACTAAAATGCATGATACCAAGGTTCAAACAGTAAAAGAACATTTACGAATTGCAAATGACATGTCAGCAAATGTTACGACGCAAGATACCTTAGAAAATACAATTACATCATTAGCAACGCAAATGATGCAAAATAAAAAGTTTCAAACCAATAAACCCGTATTAATTACTTCATTTGTACGACTTGATAACTTAAAAAAGACGACTGAATTTGGTCGAATTTTAAGTGAGAGTATGATTAATGAGCTGTCTAATAGAGGCTTTAATGTTATTGAGTTTAGAGGACAAATGTCTGTTTCAGTCAATGCTCATGGTGAATATTATATCACACGAAATGTTGATAAAATGCGAGAAAAAATTGTAAATACTTATGTGGTGGTAGGAACATATTCTCGACAGTATGGAAAAGTAATGTTAAATAGTCGAGTATTAGACAATAATAATGGTCAAATTATTTCAAGTGCACGGTCAACCTATGTACATGGTTTACGAAATGATTGTGTGATTTTTAAAGATTGTAAACCTCCACGAACAATTAAAATTCAAAAAGAACAATAAATTAAATGAAAATAACTAAACTATTAAAAATATTTTTACTCTCAAGTTTAGTTATTTTTTTCACTGCATGCTCAAATATTCCTGTACCTTTACAAGTGGATTATCGGGCAACAAACTATGATGCTTTAATTGAAGAGGCATTAGCTAAAGCCTCAACTAAATTAGCATTCCTAAAGAAAAGTCATGAAGTGGTTTTAGTAACAGATTTTGTTAATGTAGATACCTTAGAAAATAAATCAAAATTAGGTTTTTTACTCTCAAGTACCTTAAAAGATAAATTAACTTCTAAACATGATTTAACGGTACGTGAGGTGGAGCTTAGTCAAAATCTTAAAATTGGTTCACAAGGATTAAAACTTTTAACCAGAGAGCATAAAGAGATTGATCCAAATTTATATGATGAAAATTATGCTGTGGTTGGTTCATATACACTAACTTCAAGACAACTAATTGTTTTTATAAAAATTATTGATATTTATACAGGGCATGTTTTAGCAACAACATCAAATAAAGCACGAATGACAAAAGAGATGAAAGAGTTGGACAAACGTCCTCGAAAGTCACCTCATATTTATAGTCCTACTGTGTTATAAAATATTTTGAATTAAAAACTGAGGGTTGATTTCACCCCTAAATTCATTTTTACTCACACTAATTACCATATTGATTGTTTTAATACTTTTTGGTTTTTCACAATAAAATTTAAGTGCTTCAAAAGTAAATCCATCATGGTTTACAATGAGTTTTAGATGATTTTTCTCTTTTCCAAAGCATTCATATTTGACGACATCAGCATTGGTAATTTGAAAAATTGGTTTATGATTTTCTAACCCATAAGGTTCAAATCGTTCAATAATATTTAAAAATTCAATATCTACTTCTGACACATCTAGCTCACCTAAAGTGATAGGGTCAATATGAAGTTTATGAGCATCTTTTTTTAACACTTCATTAACTTTTATTTTAAAAGCTTCTAAGTTCTCTTCTTTTAAAGAGAGACCTGCTGCATTTTTATGCCCACCAAAACCTAAAAGTAACTCAGATGCTTCAGATATAATTGCATGCAGGTTAATATCTGCATTGGCTCTGGCACTTCCTTTTGCTATACCATTTGTTATAGAAAAAACAAAAGCTGGCTTTTTAAAGGTGTGAGAGAGTTTTGAAGCAACAATTCCTATGACACCTTCATGCCACTCTTCTCCCCAAACAATTGAGGCATTATCCTCTGCTTTTACTTTTGCTTGTGCTTTTGCTGTTATCTCTTCTTGAAGGGTCTTTCTGAAGTTGTTAAGCTCTTCAAGTAGTTCTAACCCTTCCATAGCTTCAAAAGAAGTCTTAGAGAGTAAAAAAGATAGAGCAATTGAAGCATCGTCCATACGTCCTGCACTATTAATTTTTGGGGCAATAAAGAAGCCAATATCATCAGAAACAAACTGTTTCTTTCTCATTAGTTGTCGAAGTTCAACAATGGCTGGACGTGTAGAAGTTTGTAATTTTTTAAGACCATGTTTAACCATTGTATAGTTAAGACTTGTCATGGGCATAATGTCTGCTATAATAGCAATGGATAAAAGATCTAAGAAATCTCCCATATTAATATTGGAGTTAAGTTCTTTTTTGATATTTGCACAAAAATACCAGGCTACTTGAGCTCCACAAATGTCTTTAAAAGGGAAATTACACTCTTGTTGTTTTGGATTGATAATCGCATAAGCTTCAGGTATGCATTCTCCCACCGTATGATGATCTGTGATAATAACATCAATACCTTTTTGATTTAAAAGGTTGGTGGCTTCATTGGCTGATATTCCATTATCAACGGTAATGACTAGCCCTTCATTTATCATCTCTACAATTTTTGCTGAAAGTCCATAACCGTGTTCAAATCTATTGGGAATAATAGCCTTAACTTCAACACCTAATTGTTGAAAAAAATCAACCATAATAGTTGTTGAGATGACACCATCAACATCGTAATCACCAACAATAGTAACAGGCTCACTGTTTTTTATTGCTTGTTTTACTCTTGCCGTAGCTTTTTCAATATCTTTGAAGCTATTAGGCGAGGGAATATCTGCAAGACGAGAATAAGGATTATTCTCGTGACGTGATGATAAAAGGGCAAAAAGTTCTTTTTTTGTAACTTTTTGCATTAGTTTTTAGCAATTGCCTGTTTTACAAACTCTAATATGATGGGGTTAGGGGTCTCTAAATGAGAGGTAAATTCAGGGTGAAATTGAACGCCTACAAACCAAGGGTGATCTTTGATTTCTACTGCTTCAATAAGTCCTTGAGACTCTCCAGATATAACCATACCTGCATTTTCTAAGTCAATTTTATAATATGGATTTGCTTCATATCTATGTCGATGTCGCTCATAATATGTCTCGTTTGGTCCATACGCTTTTTTAAGATTTGTTCCATCTTTTGGATTAAATGGATACTCTCCAAGTCTCATGGTTCCACCCATAGGAGATTCATGTGTTCGAAGTTGCTTATTTCCACTTTGATCCATAAATTCATCAATTAAATAAATCAGTGGGTTTTGGGTTTTTTCATCAAATTCAACTGAGTTGGCATCTTCAAGACCTAATACATTTCGTGCATACTCAACAACGGCTAGTTGCATACCTAAACAGATACCTAAATAAGTGATGTTGTTTTCTCGTGCATATTGAATCGCTTTTAGTTTACCTTCAACACCTCGGTGTCCAAATCCACCAGCAACTAAAACTGCATCTGAGTTTCCAATAACATCATAAGCACCAACGTCTTCAATTCTTTCACTATCACACCAGTTAATATTGATTTTTGTATTTAAATGTGCTCCTGCATGAACAAGAGCTTCGGTTAATGATTTATATGATTCTTTGAGGTCTAAATATTTTCCAACAAAAGCAATGGTTACTTCATCTTGTGGTAATACGATATGTTTAACTAAGGTATCCCATTTTTCCATATTTGGTTTAATTTTAATATTAAAGTGGTTTGAAATAGGGTTTAAAATACCCTCTTTAATAAAGTTTAATGGTACTTGGTAAATAGAAGCTGCATCGCTTGCTTCGATGACGGCATCATTGTCAACATCACATGACATAGCGAGTTTTTTCTTTAAATCTTTTGGTAAAGGTCTCTCTGCTCGACAGACTAACATATGTGGAGTAATACCAATTCTTCGTAGTTCTTGAACTGAGTGTTGGGTTGGTTTAGTTTTAAGTTCACCCGCAGCTGCAATATAAGGAACAAGAGTAACATGAATATTCATGGTATTTGTTTTTGGCAGTTCATGTCGGATTTCTCGAATAGCTTCCATAAAAGGTAAGCCTTCAATATCTCCAACAGTTCCCCCTAGTTCAACAATTAAAAACTCATGTCCTTCACCTGCATCAAAAACTCTTCGTTTGATTTCATCAACAACATGAGGAATAACTTGAATAGTTTTTCCTAAATAGCCACCTTCTCTTTCTCGTTTAATAACACTTTGATAAACTTGTCCTGTTGTAAAGTTGTTTTTTCCACTAAGTGTTGCATCAATAAATCTTTCGTAGTGTCCAAGGTCTAAGTCCGTTTCTGCACCATCAGCTGTAACAAATACTTCTCCATGTTCTAGTGGACTCATTGTTCCTGGGTCTACATTTAAGTATGGGTCGATTTTAAGCATAGATACTCTAAATCCAGATTGTTTTAAAATTGTTGCAATCGAAGCAGAAGTAATACCTTTACCCAGTGAGCTTAGAACTCCACCTGTTACAAAAATAAATTTAGTCATTTATTGATACTCCATTATAGTTTATTCATAGTTATTATTTAAAATTATTTCGCGATTATAACAAATGATTGGTTAAGAGGGGGTTAATAAAAAAGTTGAGTCGTATATGACAAGCAATTGCTTGTCACATATGTTTATTTAAGCTTATCTGCTCTAGGGTAGACAAATACTGCTTTTCGTAATACAAATACACGTTCAGGATCATCAACGGCATAAGCTTTTATGGTTACCGTAATAGGAGTATCTTTTGTATTGTCATTGACTAAACGTTTGGTTGTACTTAGTACCACAACTTTTTTAGCAAGTTTGTGTGGACTTAAACTAAATGGCTTAAATCGTTTAATAACGATATCTTTATTATCAATAATTTCAAGGGCATATTTATGTTTCTTTGAGTCTGTATTTTGGAATAGAAGTAAGAAGTTATTGGTAACTTCATTTCCTTCTTTAATTTTGTAAAGTTGTGTTGTTTTATTAACATTGAGTAGCATGTACTCTTTTTTACCACCCATGACAAAAAGTAAGGCAATAATAAGTACAAGAATAGCTGTATACATAACCGTAGATTTTCGAATAAGTTTTGTTGGAATATCTTTTTCAATTTTATTGGTACTTGTCCATTGTACGAGTGACTCTTTACCTAGTTTTCCCATTACAGTTGTACAAGCATCAACACACTCTAAACAGTTGATACATTCTAGTTGAAGACCTTTTCGAATATCAATGTGTGTTGGACAAACTGTTACACACGACTCACAGGTGGTACATTCATTATTTTCTGGCAGCTCTTTTGCTTTGAAGATAACTTTTTCTTTATCTTCATTGTAGATATCTCCACCTCGTTTAGTTGAGTAGATTGCTTGAAAGGTATCATCATCATACAGTACAGATTGGACGCGTGAGTAAGGACAGACATAGATACAAAAATCCTCTTTGAGTTTAACAACATCATAAATTAAAAATCCAGCTGTACATAAAACAATACCAATGAGTAATCCATGGTCTGCAGGATTTTGTAAGTAGGCAAAGAAGTCTTCGGGAGGGACGAAGTACCACATGAAATCTGCAGATGCAATGAGAGCTAAAATTGACCAAATAATAATACCAATGACTTTTTTAGAGGCATTTTCAGCTTTTTTATAATCAGGTTCTTTTTGCTTATTTTTAATTCGTCTAAGACCTAAGAGTTTTCCTTCAATTAAATCTCGATAGATAACTCGGAAAATTGTTTGAGGACATGCCCAACCACACCATGCTCGACCACCAATAGCTGTGACTGCAAATATACCAAGGAAGAGTAACATTAATAAGAAAGGTAAGAGATAGAGCTCTTGCATATCAAAGGCAACACCTAAAAGATGAAGTTGCTTTTTGTCAAATGATAATAAAAATAGGTGGTTTCCATTTATGGTAATAAATGGAATAACAAGTGCAAATATTGTAGCAATTGCATAGGCATAATAACGTTTTATTCTATAAGAAGTACCTTTAGATACTTTTGTTTCAACTTCACTCACTCAAAACTCCTTTTATAAGTTTAGCTTATATTAATTGGTTTTTATAATCTTTTGGAATTATAAGGAAAGAAAACTTACATGTCACATAAGTGACACATAAGCTATACTTATAATACTATACTTTTTTAAATTATTGTAGTTTATGATACTA
>CAZIES010000060.1:0-8272 GCA_964538295.1 uncultured Arcobacter sp.
ATCAAAAACTATTTCAAAAAACGTATAAAGCCTTACAGTATGATATTCAACTTATTCAAACATTTATTAAAAAAGAGGATTTACCAAGTATATATATTAATGAATCCTATAAGCTTTTAAAACTTTATGAAAAAAGCTTTATGAAAATGGTTACATTGCAACAAAAAATTGGATTGCATAGTGAGGATGGTTTATATAAAAAACTAAGTCTTGCGGTTCAAAAATTAGAAAAAAATGCTGATGAAGCAAATGATTTCTATTTTTTATCAGATGTTTTAACCGTTAGAAAACAAGAAAAAGACTTTATGATTCATAGAGATAATAAATATGCCAAAGAGTTTACTTTTTTAATTGATAACTTATTATACGATATTGAATCCCCCACTAAAGAGATTTTACAATCCTATAAAACACACTTTTTAGCATTAGTTAAAGAGGAGAGTAATATAGGTCTATCATTTGATAAGGGCTTAAAAGGACAAATGAGAGTCAATGTCATTAAAACAGAGAAAATAATTGTAAAAATGAAAAATGAACTTGAGAGATTCATTGATGATAAAGAGGCCTTTTTAATGATGAAAAACCTTTTTATCGCTTTGTTTATTATGGCATTAATTATTGTTATTACCTATTTAATATCAACTAATATTTTTAAATCAATTAACATTTTTCAAAATGGATTATTATCATTTTTTAAATATTTAAACCGAGAACAAAATAGTGTAGAAGAGTTAATTATTACAGGAAAAGATGAATTAAGTGCTATGTCACGTATTGTTAATCAAAATATTCAAACAATAAAAAAGGAGATAGAACAAGATAAACAAGTTATAAGTGAGAGTATTGCCATTCTAGATGAGTATGAAAAAGGAGATTTTAAAAGGAAAATTAGTAAAAAATCATCCAATTCAACCCTTAATGAACTTACATCTGTAATAAATAAAATGAGTCGAAATCTTGAAGAGAATATTGATATTATTTTAGCTACTTTTACTCACTATAAAAACTCAAACTATACGAAGCAAGTATCAACTTCAAAAATTCAAGGACATTTGAAAAAATTAGCATTTGGAGTGAATGAATTAGGTCAAAATATTTCTGATTTATTAAAACAATCTTTATGTATTGGTTTATCTTTAGATAATTCATCTGATATATTGATAGAAAATGTTGATATTTTAAATCAATCTGCCAATAATTCAGCTAGTTCTCTTGAAGAAACTGCTGCTGCATTGGAAGAGATAACAGGAACAATTGTATCGAACTCTACAAATGTGGAACAAATGAATCACTATGCAATAAGTCTTAATCAATCAGCAAAAACTGGTCAAAACTTTGCGCAAGATACTAACCTTGCAATGGATGAAATAACCGAACAGGTAGTTTTAATTAATGAAGCTATTAGTATTATTGATCAAATTGCATTTCAAACAAATATTTTATCACTTAATGCAGCAGTAGAAGCAGCAACTGCAGGAGAAGCTGGAAAAGGTTTTGCAGTGGTTGCACAAGAGGTTAGAAACCTTGCTTCAAGAAGTGCTGAAGCTGCAAAAGAGATAAAAAATTTGGTTGAACATGCAACTAATAAGACAGCATCTGGCAAAGAGATAAGTTCTAAAATGATTGAAGGTTATGACTCATTATTAGATAATATTCAAAATGCAACACAAAAAATTGATGAGATTGCAAGTGCAAGTAAAGAACAAGAAAAAGGTATTCGTCAAATAAATGAATCGATTAATCAATTAGATAAACAGAGCCAACAAAATGCTGCAATAGCTGCTAAAACCTATGATATAGCAAATGAAACAGATAAAATTGCAAAGGAAATTGTTGAAGATGCCAACAGTAAAAACTTTATTGGAAAAGAGGATATTTCAAGATAGCTTATAATTAGGAATATTTTTAAGAGTATAATGTTCTTGTAGGCTCTACAAGAACATTGTTAAGTTTTACTCTTTTTCTGTGTAGCCATATTCAATGGCAAGTTCATCAATTTTATTTTTTAATAAATCAAGTCTCCATCCATGTCTATTGGCAAAGTTTTCAATCTCAACTTCTCTTTGTTCTGGTGTACAAAAGACAAAAATTCGTTTCAGAAAAGGTTTGGGTACTTGTATTGCAATAAGTTGAAAATAGTTCTCTTTACATTGCCTGGAACAAAAGGCTTTACTCATTGCAATCTTCTTTTTACAAAATGGACAGTGTGACATATCTTTTTACCTTTTTGGTGTTATTTTATAAAATTTAGCATTTGTTACATCTTGGAGAAATTTTGGGTCAACATCATGAAGAGCAATAATATATACCTCTTGGCTATCCATGTGCCACCCGTGTCCTGTATCAATAATTTTCTCATCTTCAAACATCTGAATTAATTCTTCTTTTGAGACAATAATTTCTTCCATTAACAAAGCTCGCTTTAGTTGTATTATTATTTGTTTTTTGTATCATCAATTACATAACCACGGTTTGAGTGGTTTCTAATAATCTCATAATAAGTTTTTTGTCGAATTTTATTAACAATATTTCTCATTGTATAAATTGACATATTCTTACCTTTCCAAACAACCTCTTTAATTGTATCATAATCAACAATATCACCTTTTTTAGTGATAAGAAGTTTAAGAAAAGCTTTTTCAAGTCGGGTAAAGTCAATAAGTACACCACCTGATTTGAAGAATTGATCTCTGTATTCATCAAAGTAAATACCATGTTGGAAATCAATTTTATCCCCACGTTTTGTTTGGTTAAGACACATAATAACGGCAAGTTTAATATCTTTTAATCGTAAAGGCTTTGATATAAACGTATAAGCACTATTATTAATAGCAGTTACAATATGATCACTATCGTCGGAATCTGAGATAATTATCTTTGGTAAAGTTGGAACAACTTCACTTAGTTCTGAACAAAGTTCAGAAAATGAAAAGCCTTCTGTTTGCGTATCAATAATTACTAAATCATAGCTATTTTGGCTTGCTAGTTTGACCGCATCATAATTATTAGTAACAAATTTTAGCTCTTTGAAGTATTCATCAAACTCTTGCTCTAATGCTTCTTTTGCTTTTAAATCACTACTAATAAAAAGTAGTTTTGCGTTGTAAAGTTTTCTAATATTTTTAACTGTTTTTAACATGGTGAACTCTTTATTATTTTATTTTTATGTAATTCTAACATAAAAATATTACTTTGTCAAAATAAAATTATTTAAAAATAACAATTTCTAAAATACTACTTTAATTCTGCCCAATTGGCACCAGTAGAAACAGACGTTAACAAAGGTACTTTAAGGGAATATATATTTTCCATTATGTTTTTAATGTCAGACGTTATTTTTTCTAGATTTTCTTATTTTACTTCAAAAATAAGTTAATCATGTATATGTAAAAGCATAATAAGTTCATTACTTTTATGATACTTTTGATAAATTTTATTCATAGACATCTTAATTAAATCAGCTGCACTTCCTTGAAATTTTGTGTTAACAGCCTCTCTTAAAAATGAAGCTCTTACCATTGCAGCAGCATTATCAAAATCAAAAATTCTTCGACGCTTTAATAGGGTTTCAACAAACCCATGTTCTAACGCACTCTCTTCGATTGATTTTAGATACTCTTTAACACTAGAAAAGGCTTCAAAATAAGCTTCAATATAGACTTTTGCTTCTTTTGCTGGTATTCTAAGAGTCTCTCCTAATTTACGACTACCCATTCCATAAAGTAGTCCAAAATTGATAGATTTTGCAACATTTCTTTTCTCTTGTGCTTGTTCTTCTCCAAAAATTTTTATAGCCGTTTGAGTGTGAATATCAAGTCCTTGATTAAAAGCTTCTAAAAGTGCTTTGTCTTGCGAAAAGTGTGCTAAAAGACGCAACTCTATTTGGGAATAATCAATACTAATAAGTTTATACCCGTCCCTTGCAATAAAGGCTTTTCTTATCTCTCTTCCTGCTTGGGTTTTTACTGGAATATTTTGAAGGTTTGGATTTTTAGAACTTAATCGTCCTGTTGCTGTTCCTGTTTGTAAAAACGAGGTATAGATACGATGATTCTCATCTTTTAACCCAATCTCTAATAGTGGTTCTATATAAGTTGATTGTAACTTATAAGCTTCTCTATACTCTAATAGTACTGGAATAACATCATGTTTATCATAAAGTTTTTGTAATACAGTTTCATTTGTACTGTATCCTGTTTTTGTTTTTTTAGAAGTTGGTAACCCTAAAGTTTCAAATAATACTACCCCTAATTGTTTAGGTGAGTTAATATTAAATTCACATCCTGCAAGAGCATAGATTTGACTACTTAACTCTTGAATATGTTGACTATTTTTCTCTTTTAAAATCTTTAAAAAATTGGTATCTACTTTAACACCTACATCTTGCATAAAAGAGAGTACTTTAATAAAGTCAAACTCATACTCATGTGCCTCTTTTAAAATATGTTCACAATTGGTTGTTTTAAACGCCTCTAAAAGTTTATGATATACCTTTAAAGTAACAAAAGCATCCTCTGCTGCATACTCACATGCTTTTGTAATATCAATATTTGAAAAGTCTTCACCTTTTTTTACAACATCTTTAAAAGCAATCATCTTATGATTAAAGTATTGGTCACTTAAGGCATCAAGCCCTACTTTGCTACTTGGGTCCAATAGCCATGCTAAAATCATCGTATCAGCAAATAGATTAAGTTCTAACTCAAAATTATACTTGATAATATCATAGTCATATTTGAAATTTTGTACAATGAGTTTTTTACTGTTTAATAGCTCAATCGCTTTTTTAGCACTCTCTAAAGATATTTGTTCGGGTACACCCAAATAAAAGTGTCCTATTGGTACATAGTAGGCCTCTTTATCATTAAAAGCAAATGAAAAGCCTACTATTTTAGCTTGTTTTGTATCAATATGCGTTGTTTCTGTATCAAAAGCAACCAGTGCATCTTTTGGTATTGATTGAATAGTTTTAAGCAATGTTTGTTCATCATTAATCAAAATTGATTCAAAAGCAATACCTTTAGGAGGTGTTATAGACGAAGAGATTTTTGCTTCTTTCGATGGTACATTTGTTTTATAATTTAATCCATTTTGATGCACTCTATCCACTATACGATTTAAATCATACTCTAAAAGTGTTGATTCAATTTTTAAAATAGGATTCTCTTTAGGAAGAGTAAACTCTTCAAGGTTATCAATGGCATGGGCATCTGTTTTTAAAGTAACTAACTCTTTAGAGATAAATGCCATCTCTTTACTCTCATTAAGAAGTTTTATCCATCGAGGTTTTTCAATGTTATCAAGATTTGCATAGATATTGTCTAAATTATCAAACTGTTCAATTAAAGCTTGTGCAGTTTTGGCCCCCACTCCTTTAACACCAGGTACATTATCTGCACTATCTCCTAATAGTGACTGGTAATCTGTAAACTGTTTTGGTGTCACTCCATACTTTTCAAAACAATCATTTTCACTAATGACTTTTTTCTTAATAGGATCAAACATATAAATAGAACCATCTTCAATTAGCTGATATAAATCTTTATCATGACTTACTACTCGCACCTTTAAGCCTTTTTCTTTTCCATCGTGGGCAATAGAAGCGATAATATCATCTGCTTCAAACCCTGGAAGTGCTGCTGTTTTAAATCCCATTTCTTCTATCCATGATATGGCAATAGGAAGTTGTGCTAATAAATCTTCAGGAACTTCTGGCCGATGAGATTTATACTCTGAATAAATCTCATTTCTAAACGTATCCCCTTTTGAATCCAAGGCAAAGACAATATAGTCTGTTTGAAAATCTTTGCCAATATTAGAGATAAAATTCATAAAACCTGTTAAGAGTCCCGTAGGAAATCCTGTTTTTGATTTAAGTGGTGGGAGTGCATAAAAGCTTCTAAATAAAAATCCAAATGTATCTATTACGGTTATGGTTTTTTCTTCAGTCATAAAATATCCTTGTTTCAAATAATAAAGAGAAGTTAAATTGTAAAAAATTGTTAATAATAGTCTAATTTATTCTTTAGTCTATTGTGATTATTTGCTAGTCTTTATGTTAGACATATTATAATAAAAAGATATAAAAATAAGGTTATTTCATGGCATTTGATGCACCTGCTTTTGAAAGTGCAAACTTTGAATTACAAGAGATTATAAATAACTCTTGGGATGGTATAGGTATTATTGATAAACAGACTAAATTTGTTTACCTTAATGATGCTTTTTCTCCTATGCTTGGCTTTAAAAAAGAGGAGTTAAAAACCCAGCCATTTTTAAACTTTGTCAAACAAGAGTACAAAACAGCATTTTTAAAACTCTTAAAAGATAATATTGCTAACTCCTACAACACGGATATAAATCTAGTATGTATTCGAAAAGATAAGAAATCAATCTATTTAAAAATCACTGTTTCATTAATGCGGAATAAAAAGTATTTTGTACTCAATGCAAAAGACATTACTAAAGAGATTTCAGATGATGAAATTTTAAATAATTACGTTCTTTCCTTTCATACAGACAAAAACGGTATTATCAAAAAAATTTCTCATGCTTTTTGTAAATTAAGTGCATATAACAGTGATGAATTAATCAATATATCCTTTTCCTCATTAAAACATAAAGATGAAAAACAACACCTATTTGATGATATATTAACTGAATTAGAAAGTAAAAATGAAATCAATAGGCGAGTACATTTTGCTAAGAAAAATGGGGACTCTTTTTATGTTGATATGACAATGAAATCAATCTATAATAAATATGGAGATGTTATTGGTTACACCTCTTTAATGTTTGATATTACAACGGAACTAAGTTTAGATAAACAACTCACCATTGAAAATAGTAAATTAGAGATTATGTCTGATACAATTAAAACTATTTCTCATGAATGGAGACAACCTTTAAATGTTATCTCTTTAAAAGCACAAACTTTGCAGTTTGATTTAATGGATACGGATTCAATTCAAGTATTAGAGGATATTAAAATGATCTCTAAAGAACTTTCAGAGACCATAGAAGATTTTCAAAATATTATGAAGTTAAAAAGTGATAAAAAGGCTTGTTTTATTAATGATTTATTCACAGAAGCAATTGATATGTTTAATAAACAAAAAGAGAATAGTATAACTTTTACAGTAGAAAATAATCTAACTCAAGAGTTTGAACTTAATCAAAAAGAGCTTTTAAGTATCTTCAGTGCACTATTTATGAACAGTAATGAGGCTTTTATTAAAAACTTTATTGAAAATCGTACAATACAATTAAGAACTTATTTGAAAAACAATACAATACATTTTAATATTCAAGATAATGCTCTTGGTATAAAAGAAGAAGTACTACCTAAAATTTTTGACCCATATTTTTCGACAAAAGAGCAATGTCATGGTGTTGGGTTAGGGTTATATATGTGTAAGATGCTTATACAAACACATTTAGGTGGAACCATCGAGGTTAAAAATAGTAAAGGCGGAGCACTTTTTGATATTGCTTTACCTTTAGATTAAGGAAAAATTATGATTATTATACCTGCACGTTTAAATTCAAGTCGATTTGCCAATAAGATTTTAGTAGATATTTTAGGTTTACCAATGGTAATTAAAACTGCTCTTCAAGTAAGTAATCTTGATGAGGTATGTATTGCAACAGATGCACAAGAAGTTGTTGATTTAGCACAACGACATGGATTAAAAGCTGTATTAACATCAACTGAACATCAAAGTGGTACGGATAGAATCAATGAAGCTGCACAGATTTTATCTCTAAGTGATGATGATATTGTTGTCAATGTTCAAGCAGATGAACCCTTTATTGAGCCTGAAGTTGTACAAGCGGTAATTGATAGAGTTAAACAAGCAAAAAAAGAAGATATTATGATGGTTTCATGCCATAAAAAAATCTCTTCAGAACTTGCAGATGATGCGAATCATGTTAAAGTTTTACTCAATTCGAAAGGAAATGCAACCTATTTTTCTCGAAGTAAAATTCCCTATCATAGAGACCATTATGAAGCCTCATCTTATAATGGTCATTTAGGTATTTATGGATTTACTGTAAAAAGTTTAAAAGAGTTTTGTGAACTTGAATATGCTCCCATTGAACATATTGAAAAGTTAGAGCAACTTCGTGCGATTTACCATGAAAAGAAAATTGCAATGGTTGAAGTATCATCACAATCTTTTGGAATTGATACAGAAGAGGATTTACAAAACGCGTTAAGAATATTTAGTTAATTAAAGCCTAAAACTTTAATTATTTATTTAGATAGTTC